>CAXGSZ010000270.1:0-4476 GCA_964012455.1 uncultured Alphaproteobacteria bacterium | reverse complement strand
CGTCGAGCGGGTTCCCGTCGCTATTTGGCAACGCAAGGGAGATTTTGTCCTTGTTGATGCATCGGGGGTGGTCATCGGGCGTGATGGGATTGATCGCTATCGGGAGCTAAAAGTGGTCGTAGGTGACGATGCGCCGGAGCATGCGCAGGCTCTCATGGCCATGTTATCCGAACATCCTGCCTTGATGGCTCGCGTGAAAGCAGCCGTGCGCTCCGGCGGACGGCGTTGGAATCTTCGGATGGACAACGGCATTGATATCCGATTGCCAGAGACAGACGCGTTTATTGCGTGGGACCGTCTCGCGAAATACGAGGCGCAGCACAAGCTCTTGGCCCGGGATATCGGCAGCATTGATCTGCGACTGCCGGATCGCGTCGTGGTTAAGGTCAGGCAACCCGGCCCTGAAAAGAAGCCCCAGAAGGGGAGCCGTACATGATGCAACGGTTAATTCGCGCGGACGGAGTGGAGTAGCAAGGTGGCGAGGAACGAACACATCGCAGCGCTCGATATCGGAACGACGAAAGTGTGTTGTTTTGTTGCCGAACGAGAAGCCGACGACCGGGTTCGAGTGATTGGCATCGGCCATCATGTCAGCGAAGGTTTGAAAGCCGGAACTATTGTCGACATGCAGGCTGCGGAACAATCTGTTCTAGCCGCGGTCCATGCCGCTGAGCAGATGGCGGGAACCACAATACGTGACGTGGTGGTGAACGTTTCCTCGGGGGAACCGTCGAGCTTATTCGTCGATATCGACACCGATCTTTCCTCTCAAGCGGTGGGTGAGCGCGAACTTGGGCGTTTGTTTAACGACGAAAAACTGTCTGGATTGGCTGCCGAGCGACACCTCGTGCATGCCATTCCGATCGGTTACGAGATTGATGGTTCCAATGGAATTCGGGATCCGCGCGGTCTTTACGGCCATACGCTTGGCGTGCGGCTGCATGCGGTCACCGCCGCACCGGCAGTCCTTCAGAACGTGGTCAATTGTGTCGAACGGTGTCATTTGGGGCTTACGGATTTTGCGGTTAATCCATATGCCGCAGGCGTGGCTTCTGTTGTTGAGGACGAACTCGATCTCGGCGTCACTGTCATCGATATGGGCGGCGGTACGACATCGATCGGTATCTTCTTCGAAGGCGCGTTGGTGCATGTCGATTCACTGCCGATCGGCGGCAATCACATCACAAGTGATATCGCCCGGGGACTTTCGACGCCTATGCAGCATGCGGAACGTTTAAAGACCCTGCATGGTACTTGCCTGCCATCTCCAACTGATGAGACCGAGATCATAAGCGTGCCGCGGGTCGGTGAGGATGATGATAGCCAGGTGCCGACAATTCCGAAGTCCTTCCTAGTCAGCATTATCGCCCCGCGAGTTGAAGAAACGCTGGAGCTGGTGCGCGACCGCTTGGCGGCGAGCGGCCTCGACCGCAAGGCAGGACGTCGGGTCGTGCTGACAGGTGGCGCCAGTCAGTTGCCTGGGGTTCGAGAACTCGCGGGTCAATTGCTGGATAAGCAAACGCGTATGGGCAGGCCAATCAAGGTCTCCGGACTTGCTGAAGCGACATGCGGACCGGCGTTTTCCGTATGCGCCGGCTTGCTGTCCCTTGCTGTTGACGATCGTGGCGAAGCCTGGCCGCCACCACCGATTGAAATGCCCAAGACCTATGGGGTTTTCGGCAAACTTGGAGGATGGCTGCGTGCGAACTTTTAGCCATCGTTGGATTTACCCTGCGTCCGGCTACGGCAAACCGGACGCCATTCCGCCGGTGAAATTCCGGTACCCCCCTAGCATTGCAACAAGATTGCGGAGATAGTTATGACAATAAAGTTATCGATGCCAAAGCCGGAGGCAGATTTGAAACCCCGGATTACAGTAGTCGGCGTCGGCGGTGCCGGCGGTAATGCCGTCAACAATATGATCCAAGCGAACCTGGAGGGTGTCGACTTTGTCGTCGCGAATACCGACGCCCAGGCGCTGGGGCAATCCCAGGCAGATCGTAAACTGCAGCTCGGTGGCTCTATTACGCAGGGCCTTGGGGCAGGCTCTCGGCCCGAGATCGGACGTGCGGCCGCCGAAGAAACCATTGACGAGATTCTCGACCACCTGGCAGGCAGCCATATGGTGTTTGTTACCGCTGGCATGGGCGGCGGCACGGGAACCGGTGCGGCGCCGGTTATTGCCCGCTCCGTCCGCGAACACGGCATTCTGACCGTTGGTGTCGTAACCAAGCCCTTCCACTTTGAGGGCAGCCAGCGGATGAAGACGGCAGAAGCAGGCATCGAGGAATTGCAGCAATTCGTCGATACTCTGATCATTATCCCGAACCAGAACCTGTTCCGCGTTGCGAACGAGAAAACAACCTTCGCGGAAGCATTCAAGATGGCCGATAACGTGCTCTACTCCGGTGTGCGTGGCGTAACTGATCTGATGGTTATGCCAGGTCTCATCAATCTCGATTTTGCCGACGTACGCACCGTCATGAGCGAGATGGGCAAGGCGATGATGGGCACAGGTGAGGCTGACGGCGAAAGCCGGGCGATCGCTGCCGCGGAAGCCGCTATTTCCAATCCGTTGCTTGATGATATCACGATGCGTGGTGCGCGAGGTGTTCTGATTAATATCACCGGTGGGCCGGATATGACCTTGTTTGAGGTCGACGAAGCGGCCAACCGGATTCGCGAGGAGGTCGACAACGAGGCCAATATCGTCTTCGGCTCGACATTCGACGAGGCGATGGAAGGATTGCTGCGTGTTTCCGTTGTCGCGACGGGGATTGAAGCCGAAACCACGACCTCGCCCCGACCAATTCCGTCGGGCCTGTCGACGTTGACGCTGCGCGTCGCGCGTCCGGCGGCAACCGCTTCTGAAGCGGCTGTCTCGGAGGCCCCAGCGGCGGAAGTATCAGCCGGAGCAGCTCCAGCCGTCGAAACGCCCAATCCGGAAGCTGCGACACCACCGGAGCCCGCGGCGCTTACGGCGCCCGTGGAGGAATCGGAAAGCGAGGACGATGAGCCAGAGGCCTTGTTGCTCGACGAAATGGAGCTGGAAACGGTTGAAGCTGCTCCGGAGCCCCATCCGTCGCCGAAGCGGATAGTCAAGGCAAGTATTGGGGTGACGGACTCCAAGCCTGCGCCCGCCAAGGCCGAATCGGCTCCGGTTGCTGAACCGGAGGAGGTCAAGGAAGAAACGCAATTGATGCAACCGCGTCGGGCGCCATTCATCCCTCCGAAGCCGATGGTTGCCGAGCAAGCTATGGAAGAGAATGAGCCGGAGCCATTCGCTGCTGCAGCCATGGAAAACGCCCTCAGTGACGCGCCGAAACCGCAACAGGAACGGCGCCGTCCGAGTTTGTTTGAGCGGATGACGGGCGCTGGGAAGCCAGCTCATAAAGAAAATCCGGCAGCTTCGGCGCTGCAAGAGGCGGTATCGGTGGCGCAACCGGCCAACGCCCCTGCTGCGGCACCGAAGCCAGCAGAAAGTCCGGATCTGGAAGAACGGTTCCAACTTTCGCAGGCTGAAGAGGAAATGCTGGATATTCCGGCCTTCCTTCGCCGTCAGGCCAACTGATTGTCGGATGCGGGTTTTGCCGGACCCGTTTGGCAATGCTGGGAACGCGGCCGCCTCTTGCGGGCGGCCGCGTAACATATGGTAACAAAGAGTGATTTGCGGCAGAAAAGGGGTGTTGGTACAAGGTGTCGTGGCAAATTTGCGCACGTACTGGCAGCGGCCGAAATTGCTGATAAATATGAAGAAAGATGGCGGAGGTCGATAGGTTGGACGTTTTGAATCGGACAATGCGGCGAATGGTTTCCGGCGGTGTTGTGCGTCAGAAAACGCTCAAACGCGATATTGAATGCGCCGGTATTGCGCTGCACAGCGGACTCACAGTGAATATGCGTATATGCTCTGCGGCTCCGGACTCGGGTATCCGCTTTCGCAGGACGGATGTCGACTCAAAGATTGGTGAAGTCGAAGCCCGTCACGATAATGTCGTGGAAACGCGGTTGTGCACGACAATCGCCAATGAACACGGCGTGAAAGTTTCAACTATCGAGCATCTTATGGCAGCCTTTGCCGGCGCTGAGATCGACAATGCGGTCGTCGAGGTTGATGGTGTAGAGGTTCCGATCATGGATGGCAGCGCCGCGCCGTTCATCGAAATGATCGAAGGCGCAGGCGTGATTGAGCAGGGTTTGCCCCGCAAGGCTATCCGGATTCTGCAGACTGTGAGTGTTCGGGACGGATCCAAGTTTCTGAAGTTCGAGCCAGCGGATCGGGCAACTGTCAATCTTGAGATCGAGTTTGAATGTGACAGTATCGGGCGCCAGTCCCTGTCCCTGCCAGTGACAAAAGACGCCTTTCGGGACGATGTCGCGGATGCACGGACGTTCGGTTTCCTGCATGAAGTAGAAGCATTGCGTGCCGCAGGGTTGGCGCGCGGTGGCTCGCTCGATAATGCGGTTGTGCTGTCG
>CAXGSZ010000269.1:0-4490 GCA_964012455.1 uncultured Alphaproteobacteria bacterium | reverse complement strand
CGCAGCAACTCCTCGTAACGACCGTGATCGTGACGGTGGTTCTCTGCATAATTTTCTGGCTAGCGAAGGCGTCTACCTTGCTAGATTTCATTCTCAACCGTGGGCTGGATTTTGGATTTTTCCTCTACATGAGCATGCTCATTTTGCCGCGGCTGTTGATCATCATTCTTCCCATCGCAACGTTCGCGACATTGTTGTTCGCTTACTATCGGCTGCAGACAGATAGCGAACTCGTGGTCATGCGTGCCGCCGGCGGCAGTCCCTTTGCGCTTGCGCGGCCTGGCCTCGTCGTTGGAGGAATCATCTCAATTCTGATGGCCATTCTGACGATCTACCTGTTGCCCGCGTCGTACCGGGAATTCAAAGACCAGGAATTCGCCATTCGCCACGAATTCGGATCGGTCTTGCTGCAGGAAGGCGTCTTCAACTCGGTGGCCCCGGGCATCACGGTGTTCGTTCACAAACGCGGATCCGATCAGGAACTCCAAGGAATCATGCTGCATGACAACCGCGACCCACGGAAACCGCAAACCTGGCTCGCCGAACAAGGCGCCTTAGTCGCGAGCTCCAGCGGCCCTCGTGTTGTCCTGGCGCGCGGCAACAGACAGCAGGTGGATCGTGATCGCGGCAAGTTTTCCATGTTGCTTTTTGATCAAACGACTCTTGATGTCGCTAACAGCGAAGCGGACCGGAGAAGTCGTTGGCGAGAGCCCCGGGAACGATTTCTAGGCGATCTGTTCAACCCGACAGATACCAACCCGGACCAACCTCATTATCAAGAACTGGAGGCTGAAGGTCACAACCGGCTCGTCCAGCCGCTTCTGCCACTTACCTGTGCGGCAATGACCCTGGCCCTGCTGCTGACCGGTAGCTATAGCCGACGGGGTCAGATGCTGGATATTCTGAAAGCGGTCGGGATCGCCATCGTAATTCTGGTTGCAAGTCTCGGCTGCCGAAGCCTCGCCGGAAAACAGCCCATCATGATCTACGCGATGTATGCTAACGCACTACTGCCTCTGCTCATCGCCCTATATGTGCTGTTGCGGCCGCGACGACTTCGGCCATCGTGGTTCACACGACGGGCACTTCGCAAGTCACAGGCTGCGGCAGGTCAGTCGTAAACCTAACCAGGCGCGACGACGATCTCTCCGTGTCGTTCGCACGCCGTCTCGGCAAGATCGACAAATAGGCCCGCAATTGAATCCGGATCTTTCAACGTCTTGGGATCTTCACCCGGAAATGCTGCCGCGCGCATACCGGTGCGCGTCGCACCGGGACTCAAGAGGTTGACCCGTATGTTCGTGTTCTCAACTTCATCGGCGTAGCATTGTACCAGAGAATTCAGCCCCCCCTTGCTCGCCGCGTATGCGCCCCAGTAGGCCTTGCCGCGCGCCGCGCCGGACGTGACGAAGATCGCCCGTCCTGTATTCGACAGGCGAAGCAGCGGATCAAAACTTCGGATTAGCCGATAGTTCGCCGTGAGATTTAGCATGATCGCATCGTCCCAAACAGCCGGGTCAATATGCCCGACCGGCGATAACACGCCAAGGGTCGCCGCATTCGCGACCAATACGTCAAGGCGGCCGAATCGTTGGTGGACGGCGGCTCCCATCCGGTCAATCTCATCTACTTCCACGAGGTTCAGCGGAACCAATGTCGCATTGCCGCCACGCTTGCGGACAAGGTCGTCGACTTCTTCTAGGGCGCCGACCGTACTTGCTGTCAGGATCAGTTGAGCGCCCTCCTCGGCAAACCGCAGAGCAACCGCGCGGCCAATTCCCCTGCTCGCCCCGGTTACAAGGGCGATACGGCCGTCGAGACGTCCCCCCATCAGGCGAATTCGGCCAACAGCGACAATTGTCGGCCGGTTGCACCGTCATCTAGATCCGTCAGCTGGATCGGATAATCGCTAGAGAAAAGGGCATCGCAGAAGGCCGGAGCGGATGGATCCCTGCCCTTCGCATCCATAGCGCGGTACAGTCCGTCCATCGCAATAAATTCGAGGCCCTCAAGTAATGGTTGCATGTTCCGCAGACTAGGCCTACCTCTCGTTGAGGAGCGGGTGTGACCGATCGCCATCGTCCCTTCAAGCTGTTTGATGACGTTCTCTTTACCGAAAATATCTCCGACCAGCCCTAGCTCACGGTGCGCACGAAACTGCCCTTTGCTAGTGGAAACAATACCAGCCGCTTCCTGCCCACAATGTTGAAGGGCGTGCAATCCTAGAGCGGAATAAGCGGCAGCATCGCCCGAGCCGTAGATACCAAAAACTCCGCATTCCTCGCGTAAATGGTCGTCGTCGAAGGGATGAGTGTTTCGCATGCTCGTTACTGTTTACTCTCGATTAGCCGATCCATATCACGCCGAGGCGGCGCCGCGTAGCCCTTTTGTTGAGAGGCAGGGTTTTCCTCTCTTTCGAGCGTCTTGCCGAGAAGCTTACGCATGGCGCGTTCGGTCTCTATTGCATCCTTGAGTCGCCGGCCGGTATCGCCGACCGTCGATCTTGCATCTTTCTCCGTGGCACCCGGCAGGAATGCGCTAATCGTAACGGCACCGATTTTGACGTAGGGCCGGCTACGAGCATTCGCAATTATCTCTGGCAGATCGTCCTCGCTCCACATCCATGTCGCCCCGAGATAGGCTACGCAGACGAGGAAGACCCCGACAAAAAGGCCGCCGAGCAGTCCGAGGGAACGATCGAGGCCGCTGAACTCACTCCGCCGGACGGCGCGCCAGACCAGCGAACAGAGCCAAAACAGAACAACGAGGCTCGGCACAAAGACGGACGCTGCCGCTGCAACGTCGGCATAAAGCTGTTTTTCAAAGTAACCCCCGAAGTATGGCTTAATGTGTTCGTAGCTATAGAAAGTGACAAGCCCGGCCCCACCCCAACTGGCGGCAAACAGGACCGCTTTAACGAGGCCAAGCGCCAATCCCATCAAGGCGCCCAATACCAGGATACCCAGCACTACGAAATCGCCAAAAGTAACGCCCAGTTCTTCCATTATGGGCCGCCCAATACCTGTATCGGGGTATCGCTGCCACGTTCGAAGAATTCAACCATGTCGCGGAGTTCAGTCGCCTCCTTTAGTTCAAGTTCGGAACGCGTCTTTTTCGCGCCCTTGCGCCCAGCCGGAACCAGGGCCGCACGGAAGCCCAATTTAGCAGCTTCCTTAAGCCGCGCGTCACTCTGTCCAACCGACCGAACCTCACCTGACAAGCTAATCTCGCCGAAGACAACCATATCAGCAGGCAATGGCACGCCTGTCAGTGAAGAGGTCAAGGCCGCTGCTACCGCAAAGTCAGCCGCTGGCTCACCGATACGCAATCCCCCCGCGACATTCAGATAGACTTCGCCGCCGGAGAAACTGAGACCGCAACGCGCTTCCAGCACAGCGAGAACCATGGCCAAACGGCCCGGATCCCAGCCAACAACAGCGCGGCGCGGCGTTGCCAACGATGAGGCCGCCACAAGCGCCTGGATCTCGACCAAAACCGGGCGCGTTCCTTCCATCCCGGCAAAAACGGCGGAACCGGCCACTTCACCCCGCCGGTCCGCCAGGAACAATGCGGATGGATTTTCGACTTCCGAAAGCCCCTGATCCGTCATCTCAAAGACGCCGATCTCATCCGTCGCGCCGAAGCGGTTCTTGACCGCACGCAGAATGCGGAACTGGTGAACGCGTTCTCCCTCAAAGTACAACACGGTATCGACCATATGCTCGAGAACGCGCGGCCCGGCGATCGTCCCTTCTTTTGTGACATGCCCTACGAATAGGAGAACGAAGCCGCGTTTTTTCGCCAGCCGTATCAGTTCCTGCGCCGATGCGCGTACCTGCGCCACCGTCCCCGGAGCTGAATCCAAAGCATCGATGTACATTGTCTGAATGGAGTCGATAACGACCAGATGGGGTCCATCCGGCGAATCAAGAGTCGCTAGAATATCGGCAAGATTGGTCGCCGCCGCGACATCGACCGGCGCCTTCTCCACGCCGAGCCGCCGCGCCCGCATCTGGACCTGATCCACCGCTTCTTCGCCGGTGATATATGCACAGCGAATCCCCGTCCCGAGACGCGCAGTTACCTGAAGCAATAATGTAGACTTACCGATACCAGGGTCGCCGCCGATCAACACCGCCGAACCCTGCACGAGTCCACCCCCGGTCACCCGATCGAATTCCTTGATCCCGGTCTTGCGGCGAGGCATCGGTTCGTTCACATCATCAAGCGTCAACATGTCGATCGCGCGCCCACGGCCCGTACCCCCAGACGCTCGTCTGCCCAGTGGCGCCGCGCTCGCGATCTCCTCGATCACGGAGTTCCACGCCCCGCAAGCATCACACCGTCCCATCCAGCGCGGATGTACGGCGCCGCACGCTTGACAGGTATAGCTTGTCTTCGTCTTCGCCACGCTACACGATCTCCGTCTCGCCCGTGTGCTGAATCATAAGCGGCGCAACTCCATCTTGATCGGTCCTTCCGCCCGGCCG
>CAXGSZ010000268.1:0-4516 GCA_964012455.1 uncultured Alphaproteobacteria bacterium | reverse complement strand
CGACCGGGCGCGGACCGGCCTGGGCCAGCACGTCGACCTGTCACTGTTCGACTGAAGGGAGCAATAACCTAAGGCCTAGGCCGCTTCGACCTCCGCCGGGCGACTGTAGACGTCTTTCACGGTCAGCTTGCCGTCGCGAAAAGTGTAACGTTCGACGCCGACTTTGGCGAAAGCTTCACCGGTCGCGACCTCGGTACCGGTTATCCGGTACGTCATGAAGGTCGCATCGGGTGCATGGTGGAACACCACATCGTCGAAGCGGACATTCTCGAGCCTGCCGCGGCGTTGTTCGAAGAAGTCGGCGATCTTCTCGCGGCTATCTAACACATGGACTTTATCGCCATCGTCGACCGTCCAGGTGAAGTCGGGCGTCACCGCCTCATACATAAGATCGAGATCCTGCTTGAAAAAAGCACGGCCGAATGTCTTGAAAATCGCGTCGCGCTGCTCGCTGCTCGGTGTCATGATCGCTCTCCTGTATCCGACGTTAATTCCGCCTCCCAAACTAATACTGCAGCAGTCCGGGGCAATACAGACTTGAGAGATACACTAGCGTTCGGTCACCCTGTCCAGGAACCCGCGCATCAAGCCGGTCACGCGTATGGCATCGAGCACCGGCATCATGTGTTGCTGGCGATCCAGAATATGAAGTTCAGAATCGGGAATTGCCGCCGCCATTGCCTCCGCCATCGCGGGAGTCGAGCCGGCATCGCCGTCGCCGGTCATAATGAGGGCCGGGCAGGAAATATCGCCAAGACACCCCGCGACCTGATCGTCCGAGGTGGCAAAGACCCAATGGGCCTTGCATTTTGCCGCGAAGTCACCGTCGCGCATCCATTGGCAAATCTCATTAATTTTTTCTCCGTAGGCGACGATCTCGTCTTCACGAAACCAGCGTGGTCGGGCAGCGGCGATCGCGGCCTCCGCACCTTTCGCTGCGGCCATGCGAGAACGCTCCCGCACTACCGCAGCCTGCTCCGGAGTTCGATCATAGACCGCATTAAGGATCATCAGACCCGCAAGCGAACTGTGCTGTGCCGTGCCATAAGCCTGCGTGACGAGCCCGCCCATCGAGAAACCGCCGATTACAGGACGCCCACCCTCGCAGAATTCGTCGACGATTTCTTTTACCTGTCCGGTAAAATCGCCAAGGGTGCGCTCACCTGCCGGATCCAGCGCGTCCCCGTGCCCCAACATGTCGATACATAGAATGCGGTAGCCGTCTGAGAGTGCGGCAACCTGCGCATCCCACATGCGGTGGTCCATCTGCACACCGTGTATAAGGACCACGGACGGCCCCTCTCCTGTGATCCAGACCGGTGTACCGCCGGAGGTATGGTGCATTTCTGTAGTGGTTGGCATAGAGACGGCTCCGCGAAGTTTCGATCGATAACATACTGAGGATATACGAAACTGGATTCGGCTCCAGGATTGCCAGTCAGTCTGCGTTATCTTCTCCTACCGCCTGCGGGATGATACTTAAATCCTGCACCTCCAACTGCAGCAGGACATTGACTAACTTCGGAAGTTCTACATCGCAATGCCCGCCGTCAGCTTGACGATTGAGCTTCTTCGAATTGCGCCTGGAGGCGCGTAAAAAGCACGTCGTCGACCTGACACCCGGTAATCATCATGTGCTCTGCATTTTCAAGCGCCACGCGTTCCATCGCGTTAAAAACTTACTTTCGCGCCAATTCTCGAGAGCGACCACCTTGGTCGCGCCCGCCATCTGCTTCGCTCGCACGGAGAGTTGATGTCGACTGAGAACGGACAGCCGTTGATCAAAGCAACCCGCGCGTAGACAAGCGAAAGCAGCCCCGCAGGTACGAGCGAGCCCGGATTTTTCACATGCCACGTAGAGCCCTATCGCAGCTTTCACAATGCATGGGCGACGCACCATAACCTTGGTCAGGTTTAGGAGGGCGCCATAGTTTTCGCCTTGGTGCATATAGATTTAAGCTTGGTGCATATAGATTTAAGAGAGTATCGGCTCATCGCCCTCGTCCTCAATCTTGGAGATGCGCGGCATGTTTGGATACCTTCCTTGGTGAGTACCCGCGGACGAAAGCGCGGGACGAGCTTTCGCATTTTGGATTCTTGTCGAAGCCTCTTCAAGCAACGCTAGGAAGAGGTAAATATGCGATACCAAGCGCGGGGGATTGCCGCCCCTTCTTATGACCTCTAAAACCCGCGCCATGGCAAATGCGGTACCCATGACGAATGTCACTATTTCTGACGCGGCAGAATTGTTGCGTACGGGGCACTTGGTCGCCCTTCCGACCGAGACTGTCTATGGCTTGGGTGCGAACGCGTTGGACGATACCGCGGTGGCCAAAATCTATGCAGCGAAGAACCGTCCGCAGTTCAATCCGCTGATCGTGCACCTGCCGGACATCTTCGAGGTGTCGAAATACGCGGTCATGGACCCGCGGGCCCAACAGATCGCAGAGGCGTTCTGGCCCGGTCCACTCAGCCTGGTACTAACGCGAACGGACACCTGTGCGCTCTCGCCTCTGGTAAGCGCTGGGCTCGAGACCGTGGCACTCCGCGTCCCCGCGAGTGAATCGGCAAGCCGCCTGCTCCGAGCGGCAGATGTGCCGGTTGCAGCACCCAGTGCCAACAAATCCGGCATGTTAAGCCCGACCGAAGCGCAACACGTTGCCGACGCTTTCGGCGACGAAGTCGCGATCGTACTTGACGATGGGCCATGCGCTGTTGGCCTCGAATCGACGGTACTTGACCTTTCGACCGACCAAGCGACCCTGCTCCGCGCCGGCGGCATTTCGCTGGAGGACCTGACCGAGGTTCTAGATAAGCCTGTGGCCATCGCGGGACACGACGATTTCGCCCCTAAATCCCCCGGTATGCTTTCGCGCCACTACGCACCCCAAACACCGTTGCGAATGAACGCCGAAAATCGAGAAGACGGCGAAGCTGTGCTCGGTTTCGGATCGCCAGTAACTGGCGAGCATGCCAATCTTAGCCCCACCGGCGATCTGGTAGAGGCTGCAGCGAACCTGTTCCGCATGCTGCATGCGCTGGACGCCGATGGCCACTCCGGCATTGCCGTCCGGCCCATTCCGGAGGACGGGCTCGGCTCCGCGATCAACGATCGCCTGAGGCGTGCGGAATTGGGTTAAGCCCGACCCGTCCCTACTGAGTACATCCCTCCAGGGCTTCCCTAGTGATGGCCCCCTTGGGCGATCTGTTCCGGCATATCGGTGCCATAGTCGATGCCTTAAGGTGTCAGGGTTGTCGTGAAAGCAAAGACATCGGGCCGGATCAAGCCCTTGGGATCAAGTGCTGCCCAGACGCCCCAGTTGAAGGGTCTTGTGGCATCCTTCGTCAGCACGACCCCGTACGCGACATGGAAGTGGTCCCCATGCGGGTGCCGAATCTGATTGAGTTTGACCTCGCCGTCGTTTTCGCCGTCATTAGCAATATCCGTGGCAGCAAATTCCTGCATAATCGGTAAAGTCTTGAGCTGCAGCTTGTTCGGTTTCTTCGGTTTACGTTTCGGCGGCATCGATTTCCTCTGCGTTAGCGCAGCGGGTCTGGCAACAAGGTGCGCCGCTCTGTATAGAAATGACCTAAGCATTACCGGAATCACAATAAGTTTTTGCAGAGGGGGAAATTCTATATGCGTCTCATTGTGCACGGCCAGCAGGCCTTCGGACAGGCAGTCCTGGAGAAGCTCATCGAACGCAACGAAGACATTGTCGGCGTATATGTAGCGCCCGAAAAGGGTAAGCCGGACCCACTCAAGGTCACAGCCGAGGAACAGGGTCTTCCGGTTTTTCAGCCGACCACCTATAAGGATCCAGAAGTCTGGGAACAGATGAAGTCGCTCGAAGCGGACCTCTGCGTGATGGCCTTCGTCACCCTTTTTGTGCCGGAGGAGGCGCTCTACATCCCAACTCACGATTCGATCCAGTACCACCCTTCCCTGCTCCCCCTGCACCGTGGACCGAGCGCCATTAACTGGCCAATCATTATGGGGCGCAAGGAAACCGGCCTCAGCATCTTCTGGCCGGATAACGGCCTCGATGAAGGTCCTATCCTGTTGCAGAAAACTTGCAACATCGAAGAGAACGACACCCTCGGCTCAGTCTATTTCGACAAGCTATTCCCCATGGGCGTGGACGCGATGATGGAAAGCATCGACCTCGTGAAAGCCGGCGACGCCCCACGCGTAGAACAGAACCACCGCCAGAAAACTTACGAAAGCTGGTGCCGCAAGGCAGACGTGGAGCTCGACTTCGCGAAGCCAATGCAAGAAGTCCACAACATGATTCGGGGCGCCGATCCGGTTCCAGGCGCTTGGACGACACTAGGTGACAACGAAATACAGCTCTATGGATCGACGAAAGCCGACGGCGCATCGGGCGCACCCGGCGAGGTGCTCGACGTTTCCAGCGACGGAATGGTCATCGCCTGCGGAGACGGCGGAGTATGTGTAAGCCGCGTGCGAGGTGAGTCAGGAAAGGTTGCGGCAAGCGAATTTGCTTCGTCGGCT
>CAXGSZ010000267.1:0-4522 GCA_964012455.1 uncultured Alphaproteobacteria bacterium | reverse complement strand
CCGAGAGAGATTCGATTGGCGCCATCGCGTGGGCGGCAATTGCACTCGGGATCATTGTAATGCCAATGCTGCTGCACATCGTGCCGGAACGAGCGAACATCTCGGGTCAAGTGCTTCCGGCGACGGACAGGCGCCTCGCCGACGACTTGCGTGCGCTTTCCAAAAACAAACCGTTTCTTCGTCTGCTCTTCACCTGGTTCCTAAACGGCGTTGCTAACGGTATCCCAGCCGCATTGTTTTTGATTTATCTGGAGCACGGTCTCGGTGCTGAATCGGATATACGTCCGCTATTCGTTCTGGCTTACTTCGTAGCGGCCATCGTATCGGTGCCGCTCTGGTGTTGGCTCAGCACGCGGGTCGGCAAGCATCGGGCCTGGTGTTTTGGTATGATCGCCGCCTGTCTCGCTTTCGTCTCAGTACCTTGGATCAGTCCGGGCGGCTTTATCTTGTTCGGTGTGGTTTGTGTGATAACCGGCTCGGCCGTCGGTGCGGATCTCGCCTTGCCGCCAGCTATGCAGGCCGACGTCACCGACTATGCAGATTATCGGTTTGGCCATGCGCAAACCGGCCTCCAATTCGCGCTTTGGGGCATGAGTACTAAGCTTGCACTTGCGGCCGCTGTCGGTCTCGCGTTACCGGGCCTCGAATACGCGGGCTTCGATCCGAAGTTGCCGAGCGATGATACTCGCATAGCATTGGTTGTGATCTACGCACTGATCCCCGTCGTAATAAAACTGTTGGCCGTATTGTTGATTTGGCGATTTCCTTTATCCGCCCCTGTGCAGCTTGCGATCAGGAGCAGATTGGATCGCAGAAATCGTGACCCGGTTAAAATAAGGACAACTCGCAATGCTTAAAAAGCTCAGCGTGATCGCCTTCGTCGTAGTCGCTCTGAGCGGATGCACCGATATGAAAACATCTGATTTTTCCGACACCGAACCAGTTCTACGCATCGAGGAATTTTTCGCGGGCCGAACCAAGGCCTGGGGTATTTTTGAGGACCGTTTCGGAGATTTACGGCGGCAGTTTATCGTCGATATCCAAGGTAAATGGGACGGTACCGAGCTTGTTCTCGATGAACGCTTTCACTACAGCGACGGGGAAACAGATCGCCGTGTTTGGACCATCCGAAAGGTTGGCGACCACAATTACGAGGGCCAAGCAGACGACGTGATAGGCATCGCGAAAGGCGAGGCCTACGGGAACGCGCTTAATTGGCGATACGATATGGATTTAAAAGTTGGTGAGGGCACACTTAGAGTGCATTTCAACGATTGGATGTTTCTTCAGAAGGACGGCATTCTCGTGAATCGTGCACGGATCAGTAAGTTTGGAATTGAAATCGGGGAAGTTACCCTGTTTTTCCAGAAGTGCGAAGGTCAGGCCGTGAGGCAGACCCTCGCCTTTAGTCAACACGTAAACGCCGGCGCAGAAAGGCGAGTAGCCGGCCGATAAAGGGTAAACGTTCGTAGAAATCCCGGGCGGCGTCCCAGTGGTCAATGTGCTCAAAAACACGGCCGTCTTCGGCAAATCGTATAACACTTGTGCCGTCAAAACCCCAAGGTTTGCCGGACAGATACCCCTCGAAACGCCACGACATCAGACAAATAGTGCCGTCCGAGGCGGAATGCTGGATCTCGAACCGGATATCCCGGACGTTTTCGAACATATGCTGAAAGACCCGAGCCATCGAATCGACCCCACGTACATCATTTAAGGGGTCTTTGAAGCGTACATCCGACAACACGTATTTGGACAACTCTTTAAGAGTTTTCGGAGATAACGTCTCCAGATACTGTCGATAACGGTCATGCGCGGGATTCATCACCGCACCATCCGACGGCTAAGCAAGAAGAACAAGCGGTCCGGCAGAATCCGTAAAAGCTGCATCAACAGCGCGAACCGGGTAGGAAAAGTGATCTCGAAGGTGCCTGTCTCAAGCCCTTCCGCAATCCGCCGCGCCGCGGATTTCGCTGGCATAAGAAACGGCATCGGGAAATCATTTTTTGCGGTAAGTGGCGTTTCGACAAAACCCGGATTGACAATACTGAGCCGCACGCCGGACCGCTCCAAGTCCGGTCGCAAAGATTCACACATATTGATTAAGCCGGCCTTTGTCGCGCCGTATGCGGCTGCACCCGGTAAACCGCGGTAGCCGGCAAGGGACGCCACGACCGCTATCTGCCCGCTCAACCGCTTTCGAAATATCTCGAGGAGCGGCGCCAAGCCATTCACGGTTCCCATCAAATTGGTCTCGACAAGCTTCCGGAACGGATCGACTGCGAAGCTCTCGGCGGGCGTCGGTGTGTAGGTACCGGCGTTCAAGATCGCCAAATCAATTTCGCCGAGCTCATGCTCAATCTGATAAACAGTTGTTGCGACTGCCTCATGATCTGTAACGTCGAGCGGAAATATTTTGGTTTGCCCAGTGGGTAACTCTTCAGCCAATAACTGAAGATCCGCTTCGGTTCGGGCACTAACGGCAACGGTCCAGCCCTGTTGCGCGTAGTGCTGAGCAAGCTCTCGCCCGATGCCTTTTCCGGCACCCGTAATCCAAACTAGCCGAGCGCGATCAGCGGTCGTCATTGCAGAGGCGGTTTCAATTCCGGTCCCTGGCATCGCTGACAGACGTACTCAATTGGTACACCATCTTCGCCGTCAAAGCGCATCTTCACCCAACGGCCTTGTTCGTCATACCAAACCTCTGTTTCGAATTCCCCTGAATAAGCGTATTTCGTGGCAACGACGTTGCCCCTCTCCGTCGCAACCAGTTCGCGGCCATCGGAAACAATACGGACCTCGTGCACGTCGCCGGTCAGCGTGTTTAGAACGCGGTTGGCGTCGAGAACCTTGGCATTCCAGTGATTCGTTGGTAACAGAGGTCCAGCGAACTCAGCGCGTTCGCGTTCTGATTGTATTCTCAATACGCCGCCCCTTTGTAGAGCTTGGAACCGGAAGGGCTCGCCATTGTCATCTATCTCAACGTTTATTTGGTTGACCACACCCAAGCGCCAAATTGCCTTAGATTCGTAAAGAAATCGATATACCGTTATAAAAAAAACGTCGATTGATAGATCCAACCGTGAACTAACGAGTAGTTCGTGTCCCGTGCGATTAAAACGCACGACATGGTGCCCAATCTGTTCGCCCCGGCGGAATACATCGAAAACTATTTTATCACCGTAAAGCTTCAAGGGATCGACAAAGGTTTTCTCTGCCGCCTGGGCGATCTCCAAGACGAGAAAATGCATCAAACAAATTAAAGCGGCGATAGATCTGAAAAAAACCCTCATGACGTCCGTTTTGCTGTGCTTACGATCAAATGACCGAATTAGATCATTGATTGATGACGACCTGGCCTCATTGACCGGTCCGATTAGAATGCTAATGCATCATCCTCTATTCCTCCATGGCAACAATGATTTTAGGTGCGGGCGATCAGCATCCGAGCGTATAGAATGCCGCTAATTAATTTGCTCGTTCGAGGCGGGGAATTGTAATCGTGCGGGGAATTACGGAGCCAATTTCCGCGCGTTCGACACTTTTAGCCAAAGTCTCAGTTTCTTACGTCGGCGCTCGGGATTGTCGTAATCTTCGAAACTCGTCGGTGAATGCAATACCTTATAATTATTTGGTTATTATTAATCGCCCGGATCTAGTCTCATATCAAGGCGCAGTTCGTCGCGTCGGGCGACGGAAGCGAATAGATTCAGCGCTTCTCGCTCTACACGCGATAGCGGGAGTTCGATTACTTCATGTCAAAGTTCGAAATATTGCCGCAAATACCGGAAGATTAATTTGCGAGCATTGTAGTTGAAGAGCAGCGACAGGCTTGGAATGTCCTCGCCGAGATGCGCGTAGTACCATTCCTGATAGAATAGACCGAGATACTGCGGATGTTTCTCAAAAATCTCGTTTAGACAGATGCTGCGTTGACAAGACTGCTGACACCACCTGGCATTGTTTTTGAAGGCATAGCAAGCCGACGACGTCTGATGAATCGGTGTGATAGGCGTTTTCTTGTAGACCCCGGCTTCTCTATTGTTCGGGTCAACAATGTCCATCACCGTGCCGAAGAGATCGCCCTTGGGGTTTTGACGTACCGGCGTACCAAGGTTCAGGCCTATCCCCTAATAGCGATTGTTTATATCGGCTTCGGAATAGCGTTCGACTGGGAAGCCCCTCATTACAAAAAAAGCCGCGACCATCTTCAAGTTTGGCCAACAGAAAGCGCAAGCATTTGGTGCAGGCTGGAATTTGGAAGTCTTCTTTAACGAAGTTTGGAAAGGATTTAACCGATACTCTCAGGGAAGAAAGCGCATTGTCGAGGATTGCGATGTCACCTTCCGAGAGCTCATGAATCCACTATGACTAACCGATGATATCCGAACCCTCCCAAATCGGAGGTCCGGTCAGTTTTTCAGTTAGTATCAAGCGCACAAAACCTTTCGACCGGAGATTAGATGGAATGCGGAATATCGTCATATACTAATCTACCTCATTAGCTCATGGACATATCGTT
>CAXGSZ010000266.1:0-4529 GCA_964012455.1 uncultured Alphaproteobacteria bacterium | reverse complement strand
ACCCATTCCGTCGCGGCCTTCTCGTCCATCGCCTGCTTGAGCTGCTACCCGAAGCACCGGCCAATCAGCGTTACACCCTGTGCCAGGAGTTTCTCTCCCGACCCGGCAATGAACTTGATGCAGCAACCATTGACGTGCTGACGTCGGAGGTGATCAACGTCCTGGAACACCCTGGTTTCAGTTCGATTTTTGGCACGGGAAGCCGCGCAGAAGTGGCTCTCACAGGCAACATTGAAATCGGCGGGAATATCGAATCAATCAGCGGTCAGGTGGACCGCCTAATCGTCGACGACACGAATGTCTTCGTCGTCGACTACAAGACAATGCGTCCGGTTCCGCCGACACCGGAGGCCGCGCCGACTGCGTATCTGCGCCAACTCGCCGTCTATCGTTTGCTCTTACGGGAGATCTGGCCCGACCGCCGATTTCGGGCCGCGTTACTCTGGACCGAAGGGCCCATCCTGATGCCGATTGACGACGCACTCCTTGACCGCCACACACCGGCTTCCTAGATTCAAAGTTGAGAATAAACGGGCCCCTCGATTACCCAACCGTTATCATTTATGAAGGTATCTAAGCATGAGCACCGTACAGGTCAGCGACGAAGATTTCGAAAACAGCGTCTTGGGAGCCGAAGGTCCAGTTCTCGTCGATTTTTGGGCCGAGTGGTGCGGCCCATGCAAGATGATCGGCCCAGCCCTGGAAGAAATTGCCAACAGTCTGAGCGACCAACTCACCGTCGCAAAACTGAACATTGACGATAATCCTTCGACGCCGGCAAAGTTTGGTGTGCGAGGAATCCCGACGCTGATGCTTTTTAAAGATGGCGACGTTGCCGCAACCAAGGTTGGCGCGTTGCCGAAAAGCCAGCTTGAGGATTGGGTCAAGTCGAACATTTGACAACCCGCTTCCGCAGATAGCGCGGCGTCTCTCAATCGGTAGACGCCTCGTAGGAGCGTGACGTTGCGCCGTCGTAGACAGGCTCATAGCTATCACATCTCCCGTGATGAAGATCACGGCGGCAGGTTCGTGCGTGCCGTGCTTGGCCCCACGAACACCGGCAAGACCCATTTTGCTATTGATCGCATGCTGGCCCATGCCAGCGGTATGATCGGTTTTCCGCTGCGCTTACTCGCCAGGGAAAACTACGACCGTATCGTCGCCTTAAAGGGTGCGCGTACGGTGGCCCTTATCACCGGTGAAGAGAAACTGATCCCGCCCAATCCGCAGTGGTTCGTCTGCACCGTCGAATCGATGCCGCTGAATCGGCCAGTTGAATTCCTGGCGGTCGATGAAATCCAGCTCTGCGCGGACGCCGACCGCGGTCATATTTTTACAGACCGCTTGCTACACGCACGGGGATTGTCGGAAACCGTCTTCCTTGGTTCCGACACCATGGGACCAATTTTGAAAGCATTGATTCCCCGCATCCGAATCGACGAGCGCATACGCCTCTCGACCTTGTCCTATGTTGGCGCCGCTAACCTATCGCGCCTGCCGCGGCGCAGTGCCATCGTCGGTTTCTCAGTCGATCGGGTATACGAGCTGGCCGAAAGGGTCCGCCGCCAACGGGGTGGTGCGGCCGTCGTCCTCGGCGCGCTCTCCCCCCGAACGCGAAACGCTCAGGTCGCAATGTACGAGGCAGGCGAGGTCGACTATATGGTTGCCACCGATGCAATAGGCATGGGCCTCAATATGGACGTCAATCACGTCGCGTTCTCCGGCCTGCGAAAGTTCGACGGACGCCAAACACGAATGCTGTCACCTATCGAGGTCGGACAGATCGCTGGTCGCGCCGGCCGACATATGAACGACGGCAGTTTCGGAACGACCGCCGGCCACGGATCCTTTCCTCCCGAGCTTGTCGAAGCCGTCGAATCCCACTGTTTCGATCCGACACGCACGATCTACTGGCGAAGTCGCGACCTCGATTTCGGATCCCCAAAGCGATTACTGCAAAGCCTCGGACGAAAACCGGGGCGCATGGAATTGGCGCGCGCACGCGAAGCCGAAGATCAAAGCGCGTTGGCAGCGCTTGCCCGAGAGGAAGACCTCGTGGCCCGCGCTGGAGACCCCTCAACCGTCCGGCTGCTTTGGGACATTTGCCAAATCCCTGATTTCCGCAAGATCATGCCGGATCATCATGCGGCCTTCCTGCGACAGGTCTTCCTTCATCTGACGGAAGACGACGGCCGCTTGCCGGAAGACTGGGTGCGGGCGCAGATCGACCACCTTGATGCTGACACAGGTGATATTGATGCCCTGACCGGCCGGCTCGCGGACATCCGGACCTGGACATACATCTCGCACCGAGGCGACTGGCTTGCCGATTCGGCCTATTGGCAGGGTCGTACGGGCGCCATCGAGGACACGCTGTCCGATGCACTTCACGAGCGACTGACATTGCGGTTCGTCGACCGCCGAGCTGCGTCGATCGATCGCAAGCGAGGCAAGGGTGCACAATTGCTCTCCGCGGTTACTGCAAACGGCGACGTCATCGTGGAAGGACGGTCGGTTGGCAGGATGGAAGGTCTGGAATTTATACCGTTAAAGGGAGTTGGCCCGGAACGCCGCGCGGTTTTGGCGGCGGCTCGCCGTGCGGCGACCGAAAACATTGGCGCACGAGTTCAACGCCTCGCGGCGGCACCGGATGATGCCTTTTCGCTCACGGATAACGGTCAGTTTTATTGGGAAGGAGCACCGATTGGCCGATTGGCACCGGGCAAGTCAACGCTCGCTCCTGACATTCGGGTTGGCCACAGTGAGCTCCTCGAAAATGGCATGAAAGATAGAATCCGATCCCGCCTTTCCGCGCGACTCGATGCGGAATTGCGCACCACGCTCAACCTCCTCGTCGCAGCACGTGAAAAACCGCTTCGAGGTCCCGCGCGCGGCGTCGTTTTTCGGCTACTTGAGCACCTCGGAAGCTTGCCGACACCGCTCGACCCGCATGATTGGAAGAGGCTCGGTAAGAAAGAACGCGCACAACTCTCGGCGCTTGGTATTCGTATGACGCCGGCAGCAGTCTATTTTCCGGCGATGCAGGAATCCGCACCGTTGCGTCTTCGAGGGTTACTCTGGGCCGCTTATACCGGCCGCCGGACATCTCGCCCAGAAGATACCGCCACCGTATGTGCTGCCGAGCGTCTGTCGCCGTTCGATTGGGCCTGTCTCGGGCGTCGAAGAATCGCGGGTCGCGCAGTCCGTTTCGATGCGCTCGACCGCCTGGCCCAGATGGCACATCTCCGCGCTAGCCGGGGCGCCTTCATCGCAACGCCGGAGATGTTTGAGGCCGTTGGCCTGGAAGACACACCCTTCGAACAGCTGATGGGGGCCCTCGGTTACGCGGCGCAAAAATCGGAAGATGGGACGAAATTCCGGCGAAAGTCTAGGAAACAGCGGAAGAAGGGTCCCCGGCGGCGCATCACGACACCGGCACCCGATCCAAATTCGCCCTTTGCACCACTCCGCGATTTGGTGAACGCCAAGTAGGCCGCGCATGACAAATCCCTTAACTCCCCGTACCCGCGTCGACAAATGGCTCTGGCATGCACGGTTCTTCAAAAGCCGCACACTTGCCGCCAAATTGGCCGGTTCCGGGAAATTACGGGTTAACCGCGAAATCGTCCGCAAGCCCGGTGCGACCGTGACGCCAGGCGACGTGCTGACCTTCGCTAAAGGTCGCGATATTAGAGTGATTGAAATTGTGGCACTCGGCGAACGCCGCGGTCCGGCGAGCGAAGCGCAGACGCTTTACAGGGACCTGAGCCCGCTACAACCGAAAATCAAGACACCTCCTGCCGTCGATCGGCCGCGCGGTGCCGGTCGGCCGACCAAGGAACAACGCCGCACGATTGATCGACTCCGGGGACGTAGCGGCTAGACCGTCTGCGACCTCAGGATGACGCAAAAATTGTTGGACGGCATATCGATAACACGGTCGAGCGAAAAGCCAGATTCCTGCCCGACCGCCGCTACGTCATCCAAGTCGCGGACGCCCCACTCAGGATTCTGCCGCTTGAGCGAGGCGTCGAACGCGGCATTGCTGGGCGCAGTGTGCGCTCCGCCACGGCTGAACGGTCCATAAAGAATCAGCAGTCCTCCAGGCGCCAGGGTCCTTCCAGCGCCTTGCATCAGCCCTATACAGCATTGCCACGGTGAAATATGGATCATGTTGACGCAGAGCATCGCATCAGCCGCCGCAACTGGCCAATCCGTGTCGGTTACATCGAGGAGGACCGGCGGTCTCAAATTCTCCGAACCTTCGAGGCGACGATAGGCCTCGATGCTGGCCAGTGCACGTTCGTCGAAGTCGGTCGGACACCAGGTAACGCCCGGAAAGGCCGCCGCGAAGTCACGGGCGTGTTCGCCACTTCCGCTGGCAATCTCGAGAATCGTACCTGCCGCAGGAAAGACCTCTTTTAATACAGAAAGTATCGGGTCTCTGTTCCGAAGCGCTGCGGGTGTATGGCGGCGGGCATCAGTTGACATTTGCCGGTTTATAGAAGCCGCAACAGCGGCCGACAAGC
>CAXGSZ010000265.1:0-4605 GCA_964012455.1 uncultured Alphaproteobacteria bacterium | reverse complement strand
CTGGGCGATCTCGTTCTCATGGTGCGGAAAGATCAAATCCTGCCCTCCTCCATGGATATCGAACACGTCGCCAAGATATTTCGACGCCATCGCCGAGCACTCGATATGCCAACCGGGGCGCCCCCATCCCCAAGGGCTGTCCCATCCAGGCAGATTTTCCGTCGACGGCTTCCAGAGGACGAAATCCGCAGCATCCTTCTTGTACGGCGCGACGTCGACGCGCGCGCCGGCCACCAGCTCATCTCGGCTGTGCCGCGACAGACGGCCATACGCATCCCAGGACGGCACGTTGAAGAGGACATGCCCGTCCGCCGCATAGGCATGCCCTTTGGCTATGAGAGCTTTGATCATCAGTATCATTTCAACGACATGATCGGTCGCCCGCGGCTCCACGGTCGGCGTTAAGGCATTAAGAGCGACAATATCCTCATGGAACTGCGCCGTTGTCCGGGCGGTAATCTCCGATATTGGCTCGCCCGTCTCCGCCGACCGCGCATTGATCTTGTCGTCGATGTCCGTGATATTACGAACATAGGTCACCTTCGGATAGAGCCGCTGTAGCAAGCGAAACAACACGTCGAAGACGACGATCGGTCGCGCGTTCCCGATATGCGCGTAGTCGTAAACCGTTGGTCCACAAACATAAAACTGCACATGAGTCGCATCATGCGGCATGAAATCAACCTTGGTGCGCTGGTATGTGTCGTGGATGCGGAGGGCCATTTCATTTGTTCCGGGGATCAGTATCGTCGGGTGATCAGGTCGCAGGGTATGCCAACAACATCAACTGATTTCAAGCGGCAGAGCGTTTACAAATCCACTGCTTCCGAAAAAATCCAATCCTTAAATCACGGAGCGACCGTCTAACTGGCGTCACGCAGATGAGCCTGTTGCTCGCCGTCCTGGCCACTCCCGTGCTTTTCTTCATTCCGCTGCCGGGCCTGAAGAGCTGGCCATTCCTTGCGGCGTCGATCGTTCTTCATACAGGCTACAAGCTGTTTCTTGTTCGCGCGTACAGCCTCGGAGGTATGTCGCAGGTCTATCCAATCGCACGAGGCACAGCTCCTTTGATCGTCGCCATAGCAACCCAGTTGCTCATCGGCGGACGGAAGACCCCTGCGACCGTGCAGGCGATCGGCTTCGCGCTGGGCACCGCATGCTTTATCGCCGCCTACTCCACCATCGACGGGATCGGTACACGTCATGCGGGATCAGTCAACGATTATCCGTTCTTGCCTTTCGTCCTGGAGGCGATACCAATAGGTCCAATCGCCATCCACCGTCGGGGCCTTGTGGCGGTTTTCCAGCCAACAGCCGGCTGAGGGCCCGCGCTCACCTTAGCGGTGCTCTGCCTGCTGGCCTTACGGGTCAATGACAGAAGCACCGATCACTGCTGTTGCCGCCCTGCGGGAGGCGAGCGTAATCTTCAGTGCCTTGCTGAGCGCACTCATCTTGCTAAATGGGTCCATTCGAATGCGCGCACCGGCCGCGATGTGCGTTGCCGCTGGCGCGTTTTTGCTGAAAAATTGACATCCTAGAGTATTCGCCGGAAGCTGTTCGTGATTGGGTACCGACGTTCGCGGCCAAAGGCGCGGTGGGTGATCTTAACACCGGGCGGCGCCTGACGGCGCTTGTATTCGGCCAGGTCCAGCATGTGCCAGACCCGCTGCACGGTCTCCGGTGTATGGCCTCTCGCGACGATATCTTCGACGCCCATCTCGCCCTCAATCAGGCAGCGAAGGATATCATCGAGCTTATCGTAGGGCGGAAGCGAGTCTTCGTCCTTCTGGTCAGGGCGCAATTCCGCCGAGGGTGGTTTTGTGATAATGCGTTCGGGTATCACGCGACCCGCCAGCCCCATCAGATTTTCCGGCTTGTGTTGATTGCGCCAATGGCAGAGTTCAAAGACCGTCGTCTTGTAAACGTCCTTGAGCACCGAATACCCGCCGCACATATCGCCATACAGGGTCGCGTAGCCGACCGACATCTCCGACTTGTTGCCGGTGGTCAGCAGCATGTAGCCGAGCTTGTTAGAAATCCCCATCAGGATCAGGCCGCGACTGCGCGCCTGGATGTTCTCTTCGGTAACATCCGCCGCAGTATTTCCGAAGACCGGCTCCAGCATTCCCTCAAAGGCGGTCATCGCCGGCTGAATACCAACCTCGTCTAGTTGCACGCCCATCAGCTTCGCCGCTTCTTCGGCGTCTTCCAGGCTCTCGCCGCTCGTATAAGGTGACGGCATCATGACACAGCGGACCCGTTCGGGACCGAGAGCGTCAACCGCAACCGCCGCGGTAATCGCGGAATCAACACCGCCGGACAAACCAATCAGCACGCCCGGAAAGCCATTCTTCTCGACATAATCACGAAGCCCAAGCGTCATCGCCTGATATACCGATTCCAGTCCCTCCGTGGGCCTTTCGACACGATTGCTCTCGCAAACCCAGACATCGTTATCGTCGCGACGCCACTTTGTTGTCACAATCGCTTCTTTCCAATCCGGAGCTTGAACCGCAAGCGACCGGTCGGCGTTCAGCACGAAAGACGCGCCGTCGAACACCAGTTCGTCCTGACCGCCCACTTGATTTACATAGGCCAACGGCAAACCCGTCTCGGTCACCCGCGCCACGGCATGTTGCAGGCGCTGGTCGGTCTTCTCCAGATCGAACGGCGATCCGTTCGGCACCAACAGGATTTCCGCACCGGACTCTTCCAAACATTCCGGTACATCCGATGTCCAGATATCCTCGCAAATCGGCACGCCGATCCGCACCCCGCGAAAATCCATCGGTCCCGGCATCGATCCCGCGTCAAAAACGCGAACCTCGTCAAAGACCCCGTAATTCGGCAGGTCATGCTTATAACGAACAGCGGTAACGTCTCCCCCATCCAACAACAGGACCGCATTGAAAGTACATTCGCCATCGCGCCAAGGTGCTGTCAACAAGACGGCTGGTCCGCCATCATTGGTTTCCGCCGCAAACGCGGTCACCGCAGCCGCTACCTTGTCCAGAAAGAACGGCTTCATCACCAAATCTTCCGGCGGGTACCCGGACACAACGAGTTCGCTGCAGATGATCAGATCGGCACCGGCTTCGGCCGACTGCCGCCGGGCATCCCGCACTTTATCGATATTGCCGCTGACAGCACCGACCACGGGATTCAGCTGCGCCAGCGTAATGGTCAAGCGGTCGGTCATCGGGTTCGCATAAGGCTCCGGGAAGATAGGCTTATCAAATACGCTGTCGCCGGTGGCAAGGCCCTGGCGAACATACTATTCTTGATGAAAGGGTAGTCACCGCGCCCGGACGCGCAAGGCAGAAATGCTTTTTGAGGTGCTAGTGGCAGAAACACGTGTGGGAGCGAATGGTCCATGTCCGACGATTTAAACGTCAGTTCGGAATACGGTCCCGGCAAATTCCGGGAGCTTTTTGATCGAGGCCTCGATTTCGCCCTCGACCAGCTTCTGCGGCGAGCCGATGCACAGGGAGGAAACCTCTCAACTGTCGATATTCGCGAAGAGCTGCAGCAGTTCAAGGCGGAACCGGGCACCGATATGCTCGACTATTTCGACGAAGCCTGGCGCGAGTGCTCATACGCTGTCAAACGCCTGCGCTGGGACCACGAGCGGCGCTACCCCTTCGAACGTCTGTTGGTAAACACGTTCGTCAAACTGTTGACGACGGGCGAGCAGGTCCCGGTTCCTGGCCAACATATCTCTCGACGCGTCATCCCTGGTTTCGTCAATGCCATGACGCAGATGTTAGGAGAGGAATTGGCAAATAAATACCAAGAATTCTGCCGCATGCTTGTCTCACGCCTGAAAGCTCAACACGGTAACAGCTTTACCTGGGAAATGTTTCATCATGATCCCGACGCGGCGAAAGTCGTCTCGGAGGTCCTGATCACCATTTGCCACCACTTCGTTGATCTGAAGAAACGACGGCGCTGGCTGACCGACGTCATCAACGGCCATATGGGTGCCCCGACAGCATCCCAAGACATCCCGTTCGAAGAGATGGAATGCCATCGCCTCATATCGGCAATGTATCAGCCGTTGCGCGACGTCATGAACACGTCCGGAGGCGAGGAGCGTATCACTGAACGCTTCGGGCGCGATCGCACCCGAATGCTTCGCTCTGTCTTCGCCGAGATCATCCGCGACCACCGGGAGCTGTCAATCGGACTGAACAGCCCGTCGGCCGCGGCCTAGTTTTATCATGAACGATTGACGGAAGAGGAGAAGGCGAGGCTCAACGCAAAGTATGGACAGCTCGCCCCGCCCACGGCGGAAGACATGCGCTCAGTCTTGTCCTCGGGAGCAAATTGTAAGATGCAGTGAGGGTTACCAGCTAGCATGTGCGGTCACATCTGACACATCCTTATCACACATATAATATATTTCCGAGAGCTAACACTCTCTCCGAGCGTCCGCGCGAGACGCGCGCGCGCCCCAGGCGCCTGGCACACACGACAGTCGACGGACAGTCGACACCCACAGCACACGGTCCCCGCTGCCGCGCTAGCGCGCACACACAGATCACACGGTAAAACACATGTATACAGCTACACACACGCCCCCAAAACACACAACGGCCCCCCCAC
>CAXGSZ010000264.1:0-4615 GCA_964012455.1 uncultured Alphaproteobacteria bacterium | reverse complement strand
CGCCAGAGACGACTGACCGACTCCAGACTAACTCAGCGACCAGATGGCTGTAAACGAGCGTGAAACAGAAATACGTGCCGTACCCGGCGACACCGATGATCAGGCACGCGATGACGATGATCCAGCCGTAGTGCACGGGAAAGCTTCCCAGTCCAGAGGAAGAGATAATGACGAACGATATAGGCCGCATCTGCCGACGCCCATGCGTGCGGTGATGATCTCTTGTCAATGCGCGGCTGGCTCTTTAGAGCCTGTTGCAAATTTGCAAGCAATTGGGAGTAAACCATGGACGTCCTCGAGGCCATCGAAACCCGGAAATCCATTCGAGCCTTCACTGACCAGGAAGTGCCACGCGAGACGATCGAGAAAATTCTCAAAGTCTCTCAGCGGTCGCCGAGCGGTACGAATACGCAGCCCTGGCACGCCTACATCTGCACCGGGGCGGTCCAGCAGGCGATCACTGATGATACCCTAGCATTGATGTCGGCCGGGAAGTCGAAGAAATACGAAGACTACGATTATTATCCGCCAAAGTGGTCGGACTTGCACAATTCCCGGCGCCGTGCCGTTGGTTGGGGATTGTACGGTTTGCTCGGTATCGAAAAGGGTGACCGGAAAGCTATGGTGAAGCAGACCGCTCGCAATTTTAAGTTCTTCGATGCGCCGATCGGGCTCTTCGTCACCACGGACTCCTATTTGGCTCTTGGCAATTGGGCTGATACGGGCATGTACATTCAGACGATCATGCTGGCGGCGCGGGGCTTCGGCCTGCACACCTGTCCGCAGGCCGCATGGATTTCATTCCAGGAACCAGTTTTCAAACACCTCGAAATTCCAGAAGATCAGGTGTTGGTCTCAGGCATGGCAATCGGTTATGCGGACGAATCGGCGATCGAGAACACGTTGGTCAGCGAGCGCGAGGACATGGCCAACGTCGCCTATTTCCACGGTTTCGACTAACCCACCACGTTATCGGGTTGAGAAGCAATGAATTTCGATTTCACCGACGATCAAGATGCGATCCGTGATGCGGCACGGCGGTTCGCCCGCAAGCGGCTGGTGCCCAACTACAAGGCCCATGACACGCAAAAGACCTTCAGCAAGGAATTGATTCTCGAGATGGGCGAACTCGGACTGATCGGCAGCTCGCTTCCGGAAGAAGTCGGTGGCCTCGGTCAGGATTACGTGATCGAAGGTATCGTCATGGAGGAATTGGCGCGTGAGGATGTGAATGTTGGCTACATCCTGCTGCTGAACACACTCAACGCCAGGAATATCGCCGACCATGGCTCTTGCGAAATGTCGGCCGAGGTCATTCCGGAGATTTGCGGTGGCCGCAAGACATCTTGCCTCGCGTTGACCGAACCGAGTGCCGGTTCCGATGCAGCGAATATCCGCCTCAAGGCTGAGCGCAAGGGCGATGTATACGCCCTAAACGGCGAGAAAACGTCGATATCTATGGCGCATCAGACGAACGTCGGCATCGGGTTCGCCCGTACCGGCACGCGGGAGAAGCACGCTCATGGTATTACCGCGTTCCTAGTCGATTATCAAGCAGCCAGGGCTTAGCCGCACCACCTTCGAGGATCTTGGCTCCGGGGTGGTTGGGCGTGGTTCCATCTTTTTCGATGATGTCGAAGTGCCGGCAGCGAACATGGTCGGTGATGAAGGCATGGGTTTCAAACAGGTGATGGACGGCTTCGACTTTTCGCGCGCCTTGATGGGGCTGCAATGCGTCGGGCCGGCTCAGGCGTCCCTGCATGAGGCGTGGTCATACAGTTTTGAACGTCATGCCTTTGGCGAGCCGATCGCCGTCAATCAGGGCGTGACCGAACCGCTGGCGGTGGCGGAAACCCAACTGACCGCCGCTTGCTTGCTCTGCTACAACACCTTTCGGCTGCGCGATCAAGGACGCCCGCACACGGCGTAAGCGGCCATGTGCAAATGGTGGTCACCACAGCTCGCCTTCGAGACCATTCACCTGTGCCTGCAACCGCACGGTCATCTCGGCTACTCGATAGACATGCCGTTCCAGCAGCGCCTGCGCGAGGTGTTGGGCCTGCATATCGGCGACGGCACCAAGCAAATACAGAAAATGGTAATCGCGCGTCGCAAACTTGCGGAAGCCGAAGCGAGGCGTTAGCGAACGTCACTATAGGGGTCGGTGTCGATCAGCCCCTCTTCATGGCCCTTTATCTGCAGCGCCATGTATTTCGAGTAGATGCGCGCCTGAGTCAGGCTTCCGGCGATGAACCAGATGCCATTCTGCGGCGTCCGCTTGAACATATTCGAGAGCTCGCCGTCCTGGTCCTGACCCCAAACTTGGCCAATTCGTTGGGCCATGTCCTCGCCCAGCGACCGACGCACCAATTCTCCCTGCGGGAAATAACCGGTGGCCAGCACGATGATGTCCGCGGGGACAACGGATCCGTCCTTCAGGAGCGCTCCTAGTTCGCAGAACCTTTCGATTGATTCGTTTTGCAGCAATTTGATTTCGCCCTTGATCATGAGCTCCGAACTGCCGGCATCCAAGTTATAGCCACCGCCGCGTCTGCGGTACTTCATCTGGTGCCCGGTACCGTCCTCTCCAACGTCAAACTTGAAACCGATACCTTTTAGGCCGTCGATCATCTCCCGGTCGAGTTCCATCATCCGCTTTACAGCCATCTGATATCCCTCAATGAGGAGCGGCGGTGTTACCGAAGAGGCGAGCATATCGCAATCTTCGATAGGTGGGCCTTCGTCATAGAGCGCGTAGTTTAGCTTCGCCGATGGTTCGATCGACACGACCGTACTGGAGCCACGTTGTACGAGGGTAGTGTGACAATTAAAGCTGTGAAGGTCGAGCGCAATGTCGTTGGCGCTGGAACCGGTGCCAATCACAATTGCTTTCTTGTCGGCATAGGGAGCGCCGCTGTCGAAGCCTTCCGAATGGATGATATCGCCGGCAAAATTGTCGAGGCCGGGTATCTTCGGTCGTAGCGGAAAGCTGCTGACGCCGTTGGCAAAGACGATATGCCGAGGATGCAGGATTGTCTCGCTGCCATCCTCGCGCCGGAGTGTGGCGGTCCAACGCTCGGCGGCCTCGTCCCATTCGCCTTTCGTAAATTCCGTATTGGTCCAGTTATTGATTTCCATGGCCTGGGCATAAAATTCGAACCACATGCCGAGCATGTCTTTCGGGATGTAATTCGGCCATGTCGGCGGAAACGGCAGATAGGGGAGGTTGTTAACGTGTATCGAATTGTGGAGGGCCAAGGAGTGATAGCGCTTGCGCCAGCTGTCGCCGATGCGTGGCCATTTCTCGACGACAAGGTTGTCGATACCGAGCTGATTGAGCCGTGCCGCGATAGACAGTCCCGCTTGCGCACCACCAACCACCAGGACGGTTGGTTCGCGGTCGGTATAGTCATGCGCCTTACGCCTCACGTCTTCCCAGTTGTCGCCGCCAAAATTCCGTGAATAGGCGGCGCCAGTCGGGCGATTGGCGCCGATTTTTTCCTCAAAACCGCGCAATTCTTCAAGCGACGTCGAAATAACCCAGGCCCGGTGGTGTGAGGTGCCACTGTGCGTCAGCCTTAAGACGCCCTCACAGCGCCCTATGCTCGTCTCGAATTGGAAGAGCGCTTCGATGCACTCCCGTCCAAGTCGATTGACCTTGCGGGGCGGCGTCCGGGTCGGGCTTATTGAAAACACCCGAGCGCCGACGGACTTCTGACGGGTCACTAATAAGTCCGCGATGTTTCCCGCGCCGACCGTGGGCGTTAGGTGCCATGTGAACGCGAGGATGTCGCGCCAGTGGCTTTCGTCCTCGAACAACGCAGATACACCCTCTGCGCGTCCCCTCGAGAGGGCGGTTTCGAATGCTGACAGCCATGTCTCAATGATAGTGGGCAAGTCGGTCGTTTCGGCAGTGGTCGGAGTGTTCGAGCTAACGTCGTTCACGTGCGTTGTCCTGTCTGCAGTGTCGTAGTTTCATGATATAGGGCGTCAGCGGCCATCGCGCCCACCGCTGAAATTAGGTCACCGTTTGATCTAATAAATTCGGCAAGAGTTCGTTGACCCGTGCTGCGGATTCGAACTGCACCCAATGCCCCGCACCCGGAATAACATGGAAAGGGGCGTCGGGGTGTATTTCTTTAATATACGCGCGAATGCCATCAAGATCGGGATCGAGGGTCACGTCCGCGTCGCCGAAGATGCAGTTCAGGCGGCATGGCAGGTCCCGTAAGCTGTCGGCGAGCACCGAGGTTCGAGCGATGCCTCGGGAACGCAGCCGAGCTTTCGCCATGTTCTGCGTTTGTATGGTGACGGCGAGCGCGTCCGCCGCCTCCGGGTCGCAAAACATCAGTTTCTGCAGATTGTGCCGGTATAACGGCTTGGCTTCGTCGGGCGGTAGGTCCTGCGGCACCTCTACGAGCTCGTTGGCAGGTCCACTACCGGTCAGACCAAGTACTGGTGATCCCACCAGCGTCAGCGCCCGAATTCGCCTTGACTGTTTATGCGCTAAGATGCCCGACAACACACCGCCGAAGGAGAAGGAGACCAAATCGAAGGGTCGACCGTCTGATACGACATGATCGACCCCGTCCGAAAGAATCGCGGCCAAACTCTC
>CAXGSZ010000263.1:0-4616 GCA_964012455.1 uncultured Alphaproteobacteria bacterium | reverse complement strand
TCATATTGACAACGCTTGAGGACGCACCCTTTACGGTGAAATCGTTAGATACGATGACGGCCTCGCGCCCATCGATTGCGCCATAGCCGGTGATCTTTCCATCACCAGGCGTAGATTCGCGATCGGACGCGATATGCGATGTAGCGAACAAGCCTGACTCGACCCAGCTACCGCTGTCGACAAGGAAATCGATACGTTCGCGAGCATTGAGCAAGCCTGCGTTGCGCCGGCGCTCCAGCCTTTCCGGACCACCCATCGCCAGGGCCTTCGCCTCGCGTCGCTCAAATTCATCGTAGAGTTCGTCAAAGGCCATCAGGCCCCTCCCTTATTAGTGCCGCAAAAGACGACACCGTCCGCCTCGAGAGCAGCAACTTCCGCGTCGCCGAGGTCCAAGTACGTCCGCAGAATTTTTGCCGTATCGACCCCGGGCTGTCCCCCTGCTTTGCGTATTTCGCCAGGTGTCGCCGAGAGACGGGGCACGACGTTCGCCAGCTTTACTGATCCCAAATCGTCGTCGGGCACATCCACGATCATGTCTCGTGCGGCATAATGAGGATCCTCAAAAACGTCCTTCATTGTGTAGATGCGCGCCGCCGGAACAGCCGCTTCATCCAGCTTCTTTTCGAGATCCTTAAGTTCATGCGTCGCCGTCCAGGCTCCGACAACCTCGTCTAATTCGTCTTCATGGGCATTCAGCGCGACCTGATCCTGCAGCCGCGGATCGGAAAGTAAATCTTCGCGGCCCATCGCTGCAGCCAATCGCCGCCACGTCGGCATGTTGCCGGCCGCTATATGAATATGTCGACCGTCTTGCGTTGGATAATGGTTGTTTGGAGTGCTGTTCGGCAATCGACCGCCCTGGCGTATCGGCACGAACCCAGTCTTCTCGTAGGCCGGCACATAAGGCTCCATATAGCTGAATGCGCATTCATAGAGTGCCGCGTCGATGCATTGCCCTTCGCCTGTCGCCTGCTTGTGCAGGACCGCTAGCGCGACGCCATACGCGGCGTAAGTCCCGGTAATTTCGTCAGTTAGCGACACGGCGACCCTCGCGGCGGGACGGTCTGGGTCACCCGTGAGATGCCTCATGCCACTTACCGCTTCGCATACCACGCCGTAGCCTGGCTTGTGCGAATACGGGCCCGTTTGGCCAAATCCGCTAATCCGAACCATGATTATTCCCGGATTGATAGCCTTAAGGTCGTCATATCCGAGGCCCCAACGCTCCATCGTACCCGGCTTGAAGTTCTCAATCAAAACATCGAACTTCGGCACCAGTTGTTTTATAAGATCGCGGCCGCGTTCCTCTCTGAGGTTGATCGACGCCATTTCCTTGTTGCGAAATATGCTTGAGGCGTAAAGCGACTTGCCCTCGGAACGTTTACCAAAGCTGCGCACCGGGTCGCCTTCCGGCACCTCGATCTTCACCACTTTAGCGCCAAAATCCGCCAACAAACGCGCACAGAACGGTCCGGCCACAGTTGAGCCCAACTCAAGAACGCGGACGTCGTCCAAAGGCCCTGTCGCCATCGTTATGTCGTTTCCCGTTGTCGGAGTGAGAATTCTACGAAACCGCCAAGCTCTCAATTATGCCGATTGCGCAATACGTCAAAACTTGGCGGAGCCGAATTTACGCCGTCAACACTCGGTTAGAGCAGACTACTTAAGTATGGATAATATCTACGCGGATTCGGACACCAGCATTACCGATGTCAATCAGATCATCGATGTATTCAACAACCCCGATCACGGGTTGGACGACGGAAATTCTGAAGAAGCCCGCATCGGCTTTGAATGTGGCACTGTCCAAAATTCCAAGGTTCCTCGAAGATTTATGCGATAATTTACTATCAATTGCGCATTTGGAGTATTTCCTCAGTAAACTTTCCCCAAATATGATGATTATTTGAAAAAATAAAAATTTTTAAAAAATTATGGCAGAATCTTTGTAAAAATCTCAATATTTATTGAAAACAAATTTAATAACCTTACTGCTTCTATTACACGCCGTTTTGAGAGCTTCCAGCGCCATTCGAACGAAATGTGGAGTGATATCAACGCAGCATTGTTCAGCCGCGTGAAGAGCCTGATTTCCAGCCATCACTCTGCCATCGGCGGCGTTATGTGCGGCCTGCCGGTGAAGATGAGCATCTGGAACGAACAATTCTCCAATGGTCGTGGCGATCCGCAGGCGCGCGCGGACCTTGTACTCTCCGAGATGACGCACGGCATCGAAAAGATCATCGAGGTTGAGGCTACGGCGCCGAAAGTCTCCGAGATATCGTAGGGCTATCCGCCGCTATAACGGTACAATCAACGCATCTACGGCGACGGCGCTCTGCCCTTTGGGTAGGACGAGAAAAGGATTGATATCGATGCTATCGACCCGATCCCGGTTCTCGTACGCGAACACGGAAAGCCGCGATAACGCCTCGGCAAGGGCATCGAGATCGGCGACATCGCCGCCGCGGACGCCTTCAAGTAAGGGATATCCCTTGACTTCGCGGATCATCTCATGTGCCTCGGCCACGCCGAAAGGCGCAATACGGTGGGTCACGTCCTGCAGGACTTCGACGAACACGCCGCCGAGGCCGAATACGACCACCGGTCCGAATGCAGGATCGCGCTTGACCCCGAGGATCGTCTCCACACCGCCGTCAATCATAGGCGCCACGACGACACCTTCGATATTGGCTTCCGGTTTATGCCGCATTGCCCGGTCCAGTAACGTCTCGTAAGCGTCGGCAGTGCCGTCCGCCGTCACGTTAAGCATCACGCCGCCAATTTCCGACTTGTGCAGAATGTCGTGCGAGACGAGTTTGAGAACTGCAGGACCAGATAATCCCGCGACGGCTAAGGCCGCCGCCGACGCCGAAGTCGCAAAGGTTTCCTGAATCGTAGGTATACCCGCCGACGCGAGCAGGGACTTGGCCTCTAGCTCATTCAGAGCCTGCGGCGGGACGACAACCGGATTTGGCAATTCGGCCGGTATTTCCGGATCGGGAGCAGCGAAGCTCCTTCCAAAGCGGAGGAGCGCCGCCGCCACGCTCACGGCCCGGGTCGGCTCACGGATCACGATATAGCCGAGGTCCTCCATTTCCTTGCGCCGTTCACCTTCGGCATAAACGCCGGCGACAATGGGGACATCCGGGTGCTTCGCGCGAATATTCTGGAATAATTGCATGAATTTGTCCGCCAAGGCGGGAGACTGTGTCGCCATGGCCATGTACAACACAATAATATCGCAGACGTCTTCTTCGATTAGCACATCCATGCAGCTCTCGAGGATATCGGGCTGGTTCAACGCCTGCCCCGTGATATCGACCGGATTGCGGGTACCTGCATACGGTATGATCTCTCGGATGCGAGCCTGCGCCGCATCGGAGAGTTTCGGCACTTCAAGACCATGACGGCTCGCAATATCAGACATCAAAACGCCGACCCCTCCAGAAACCGTCAACAGGCCGACACGGTTGCCGGTCGGAAAGCTCCGGGTGACGCTGCAAGCGTAGCCAAGGTCGTAGAACTCATCCATCGATATCGTCCGATGCGCACCGTATTTCGCAACTACGGTATCAAAAATGACATCGGAGCCAGTAATCGACGCAGTATGCGAGAGCGCTGCCTCTGCACCAATATCCGACGCACCAACCTTAGTGACAATAACCGGCTTGCCCGCAACGCGTGCCGCTTCAAGACCCCGCATGAACCCCGCGCCGTCCTTGCAGCCTTCCATATACAGGAGAATGACCTTAATCGCGTCGTCATTGGCGTAATATTCGAGGATTTCCGCCAGACCGATATCGCTTTCATTCCCGGTCGTCGCCCATAGGCTGACCCCGAGCTGCCGGTCGCGCGCTTCATAGTATGCAACCGCACCATAGGCGCCGCTTTGGCTAACTATACCAATGGGGCCGAGCTCCGGCGGTTTTGTCTCCATGGAGAAACCGAAAGTCATAATCATGCGGGAATCGAAACCGGCAAGGCCCATGCAGTTGGGGCCCATGATCCGCATACCCGATGCACCCCCGATCTCAAGGAGACGCGCCTGGGCCACCTCCCCTTCGGACCCTGTCTCGGCAAAGCCGGAACTGAATATGACCGCCGCTTTCACACCTTTCTTCGCGCAGGCTGTCACGGCGTCCTCTACCATTGCAGAAGGAAGCGCAATCAGTGCTAGATCAACGTCGCCCGGAACGTCTGCGAGCGACTTATAGGCCTTTAAGCCCTGAACCTCGTCGTAGTTTGGATTGATCGGATAGATATCGCCGGCATAATTATAATGCTTGAGATAGAAAATGGGCCGGCCGCCGATCTTCTTCTCATCGGACGACGCGCCCATGACAGCGACCGAACGCGGACGAAACAGGACGTCCAGGTCTCCCTTCTTGAGGACCGCATCATTCATTGCCGCTCACCCCTAAATGAAACGGGGCCGACGTCCCGAAAGAGCGCCGACCCCTGAAGCGTTCACCCTCGCGGGCAATTTATTAGGCAACCGGCCACTAGCTTCCGATGATTTGCTGCGGCAGCCAGAGGCTGATTTCCGGATACATGATCAGGACAACTAGCGTCAGTATATCCATTGCCAGGAACCATAGGATGCCCTTGAAGAT
>CAXGSZ010000262.1:0-4642 GCA_964012455.1 uncultured Alphaproteobacteria bacterium | reverse complement strand
CGAGTACTATCTCGAAGACGGCGAGGTGAAGCCGCTTTACCAGCCAGTCGGCACGATGAAGACGGCAGACGGTTATCTCAACGTCACCGCGATGCGCGATCATCATTACGAATCACTCTGCGATATCCTCGGCCTGCCGGAATTGAAGACCGACCCGCGCTTCAATGCCCGCGAGAAGCGGATAGATAACCAGGACGAGCTAATGCCGCTGATCCGCGCGGAGTTCGAGAAACAGCCGACGGCCCATTGGGTCGCGCAGCTTACCGAGGCCGATGTGATGAATGCCGAAGTACAGACCTACGGCGACTTCATGGCCGACGAACATACAAAGGTCTTCGAAGCCATCGCTTATATCGACCATGCGGGCGCGGGCACAATGCCGATGCCGAACATCCCGGGCCTGCCGAAAATCGACAGCCCATCGGCGATGACCCACGCACCGCATCTTGGTGAGCATTCCGCCGAAATCCTCGCGGAATGGGGCTACAACGACGACGCGATCGCCGACCTAATCGCAAAAAAGGCCGTTGCCCTCCCCGAAAAAGAAATCGCCGCAGCAGAGTAAGTCACGCTCAGTCCAGAATTCCGGGTTCGTCCTATGGACGCCCCTGAATGACGTACTTTTGTGTTCATTCCGGAGGCGCAACGCGCTATCCGGTATTCATGCCTGAGCCTCTCACGTCAGGTGACGTTGGCGAGGAAGTCACTCATCAGGCCATTGAAGCGCTCGACATGTTCGAGGGAAGCGAGGTGCTGAGCGGGCTCGAGCCAGTGCAGTGGTGCGCCGAGAATTCGAGCCATCTTCTCGGACGTCTCGGTCGGAACACCAGGGTCGTCCGGCGTCGCTATGACGATGCTAGGCACCTTGATTTCAGATAGCCGCGGCGTCGTATAAAGACCGCACATAGCGGCACTCGCCGCATCAAACCCCTCCGGCGTAAAACGGGCGAGCGCCCCTTCCATATAGCGATAGCCAGCGCTTCGCGTCGTGGCGGCCTCGGCCGTCAACCAACGCGCCATCAGCCCGTCGCGAACCGCACCCATACCCTCGCGCCGCACAAGGGCTGCTCGGTCGCGCCAGGCTTGCAGTTGATCATCGGTGTACTCCGAGGTCGTATTGACCAGGGCTAGGGACGCGACCCGATCAGGATAATCCAGTGCCACGGTTTGCGAAATCATCCCCCCCATGGAGACCCCACAAATATGTACTTGGCCGATGCCGAGAGCATCCAGAAGGCCGACGAGATCACCCGCCATCATCGGAAGCGAATAGGGGCCCGGCGGTCTGTTGCTTTCTCCGTGCCCCCGCGCGTCGTGCCGCAGAACACGGAATCCAGCGAACGCCGGCAGGTGCGGCTCCCAATAGCCCCGGTCGCTGGCGAAGCAATGATTGAGGCTGACCACGGGCGCCCCCATCGGACCCATGAGCGTATACGCCACCGCGATGTCCCCTACGTCGATGCGACCGCTTGTCATCCGGCCCCCCTTCTCCAACATTAAACTTCTTTCTCCTTCCATCTATGACGGTACTCATGGCCGCGCCACCCGATATAAATCGCCGCTTCCTTCTCGCCGCCCGGCCGAACGACCTGCCCGATGCTTCGCATTTCATGATCGAAGCGGCGCCGGTTCCGGTTCCGGGAGCGGGCGAGTTGTTGGTCCGCGTCCTGATTGCCGCCCTGTCCCCATGGCAGGGGCAGCGGCTCAAGGATTTTGAGAACTACACGGTGCCCTTCGCCATCGGCGATCTGATCGATTGCGATGTGCTGGGCCAGGTCGTCGACAGCACGGTGGGGGATTTCGCACCCGGAGACCTCGTGACCGGACGCCTTGGCTGGCAGGAGTACGCGCTAGCACGGCCGGAAGCCCTCCTTCCTGCCACGCCGGAGTTCGAGGAAACCCTTTGGCTGACCGCACTCAGCTCACCCGGCCTCACCGCCTATTGCGCGATGGAGATGTTCGGGCGGCCGATGCCGGGACAGACCCTGGTTGTGACTTCCGCCGCGGGATCAGTCGGCAGTTACGCAGTGCAGCTTGGCAAACTGTCCGGCATGAAGGTGGTCGGCATCGCCGGAGGACCGGAGAAATGCAGGGTTGTGACGGAAGGCCTCGGTGCCGATTCGTGCCTCGACCATAAGACGCCTGATCTCGCGGGCCGGCTTCGCGAAATATGCCCGGAAGGGGTCCACCTGTTTTTCGATACGGTTGGCGGCGCCGTGGGCGATGCCGTCTTCGAAGCACTGGCGAAATTCGCCCAGGTGCTGATTGTCGGCCGGACCATTTCCAACAACAGCGCGCGGCCCGATCTCGATCCAGTCAACATGCGGATGCTGTGGGCACGCGAAGCGAATATCCAATGCTTCTCGCGCTATTCCTATCCCGAACGCTGGGCTTTTGCGCGCGAGCGCATGATGGACCTGTGCCGCGACGGCAAGATTGTCGCCATCGACAACATAATCGACGGATTTGAAAAGACGCCGGCCGCACTGGGGAGCATGCTGGCGGGCGAGTATACAGGTAAGGTGATGGTCCGCTACGCAGAGGCAGAGAGATGAGCGTTGAAAAAGTGAATGCAGCTGGCATCACCTTCGCCTATCGCTGGGACGGAAATCCTGAAGGACCGGTCGTCATGATGGCGCATGCCATGGGCACCAGCCACCGCATCTGGGACTGGCAAGTGACCGCCCTTGCGGATCGATACCGCCTGCTTCGCTATGACTGGCGCGGCCACGGTGATACCGACGCACCGCCCGGACCCTACACGCTTACGCAGTTCGTCTCCGATGCCGTCTCGGTCATGGATGCGCTCATGCTCAAAAAGGTGCACTGGGTCGGTATTTCGACCGGCGGCATGATCGGTCAAGGACTGGGTATCCACCATCCAGAACGCATTGCTTCGCTCTCGCTATGTAACACCACGTCGCAATCGACCGAGTGGTACCGTGAATGGGTGAAAGAGCGCCAGGCCGTCGTGTGCGAAGGCGGCATGGTCCCGGTCTGGGACATGACAGACAAGCTGTGGTTCACGAATGCCTTTGCCGACGCCGCAAATGCCGATTACCACGCGGTGCGCGACGTTTTTATCAAGACGCCGATACCGGGCTACCTCGGCGGCACTTCGGCCGTTGCCGACCTCGACTATCTGTCCGATCTCGACAAGATCAAGGCGCCGACGCGGATCATCGCGGCGGGAGATGATCCGGTCACACCGATCGTCCGGGCCGAGGAAATCCGAGACCGAATTGCGGGCTCGCAACTGATGGTGATCGACGGACAACGGCACTTTTCCAACGTTGAGGCGCCAGACGCCTTCAACACCATCCTGCGCCGCGGATTGGACGAGATGCGGAAGGAAGCGTCATGACGAAGACCGAGCGTACCGCCGGGATGGGCCACAACATTAAATGGTGGCAGAGCGAGTGTGGAGCGCCCAACCCTTATGCACCATCCTGGCCGACCTCAAGTCTGGCGTGCTACACGCTGGCGCAGACCCACGCCGCGCCGCCTATGCGGTTGTCTGGTAACGTTTAACCCGAGACGAAGAGAGACGGATGTATTACGACAGTATCGAGAACAAGCACGGCCTGAAGCACGATCCGTTCAAGGCACTCGTGGCGCCGCGGCCGATTGGCTGGGTATCGACAGTCAATAATGACGGCGTGCTCAATCTGGCACCCTACAGCTTCTTCAACGCGGTGAGCGACCGGCCGCACTATGTAATGTTCGTCTCAGTGCAGCGGAAGGACAGCCTCCGAAACATCGAGGCGAATGGCGAATTCACTTGTTCGATCTCGACCATGGACACGCGAGACGGCATGAATATCTCCTCCGCCCCGGTTGACGCCTTGGCGGACGAATTCGCCCTTGCCAATTTGGAGACCGCCCCCTCGCATTTCGTGAATCCGCCACGGGTCGCGCGGGCGCCCGCATCGCTTGAATGCAAACATTGGAAGACCATCGAGCTGCCCGATGTCAACGGCGACAAAGGGCATTTCATCATCATCGGTCAGGTAATCGGCATCTATATCGACGATGCGGTCATCAAAGACGGCATCGTCGACACCGCCTCGATGCGCCCCCTTGCTCGCATGGGATATATGGACTACGCGGTGGTCACGCCGGAAACGGCGTTCACCCTCGACCGCCCACGAGTGCAAGAAGACGGTTCGGTGAAAATGCCCGAAGGCGAATGGGACGGGGTCTACCGCTGACGGTTATCGGAGGCCGTCTTTCCCTTCCGCCTCCGCCGCCGTCAAGCAGCCGACACGCGGCAAGGGTCTGCCGAAATCGGTGACCGCAATGGCGACCAGGATTTCATCGGCGCGCGGAGCGTCGCTTAACGACACTTCCATACCGTCGAAATGGCTGCGCACATAGGCCGCATCCTTGTGGCCGAGCGGGATGTCGAGCACCCGTCCCGGACCGCCGCGTTTCTTTGACGACGGCACCAGTGCCACCCCTTTCTCAACGGCGGCGCGCAGCGGCGCACCGAGCTTTGGATGCAGAATCGCCGCCGCGTGCTCGAGCTCGGCGCCGATCTCCATCAGGTCCGACAGGTCTTCTCCAAATTGCCCCGCGAAAGGGTTCGCGATCACCGCAACGGCGGCGGCTCGGCGCACCGGCGGGCTGATCGCACGTCCCG
>CAXGSZ010000261.1:0-4643 GCA_964012455.1 uncultured Alphaproteobacteria bacterium | reverse complement strand
GATCGTCGCCAATCGACGCGCAAGCGAGATGTCAAACAGACGATCCAAATTCTCAGATACCGGACGGTCCTCTTGCGTGAGCGCGTCTAATGACGCCTTTAGAATGGCCCAATCCCGCTGCGGACCGGAACGCGCCATCCTTCTCAATTCCCGTTTGTGACGTTTGCGACGGCCGATACCAGCCGAGCAAGGTCGGTGTCCCGCGACAACCGATGTTCACCATTCTTTACAAGAGTGATCTCCACGTCTTTTGATTCCATCGCGTCGGCGATTCTGAGCGAATGTTCCCATGGCACAGCATCGTCTTGCATGCCGTGAATCAGCCGAACCGATCCCGTGAAGGGAATTGAACCCGGCATCAGAAGGTGATTCTTGCCATCCTCAATCAGCATTTTAGTAATCGGATAGGGGCCGTCATCATAAACGGAGGGCCGCAACCACACGCCCTCTTCCTCGATCTGCCGACGTGCGTCCGCATCGAGGCGCGGCCAAAGCAATGCCTGCGTGAAGTCAACAGCAGGTGCGATACCGACGATGGCCTGGATGCGTTCCGGTCTCGCGACCGACATGAGACAGGCGATCCAGCCCCCCATGGATGAGCCAACAACAACCTGCGGGCCGCTCGTCACCTCATCAAGCACGGCTAAAGCATCTTCGCGCCACTGACCGATAGTGCCATCTTCGAATCTACCCGAGGATGCGCCATGCCCCGCGTAATCGAAGCGTGTGAATTGCCGAGCGTCGGTCCGGCACCAAGATTCAAGGGCAAGTGCTTTCCCTCCGGTCATGTCCGATTTGAAGCCGGTGCAAAAGATCACGCCAGGGCCCTTGCCGGACAAATGATGGTAGGCGATTGTGGCACCGCTGGGGCGTGCTAATATCGAAGGTTCAACGGGCACGATTTCATTGCCGAAAGAGAGTATGAAGACCAAGCCGGATCGTATCACGCCACCCGCTGGGGAGGCCAACACCTTACCGACCGTCCTGCAGGTTCTGCCGTCGCTCGAGACAGGAGGGGTGGAACGCGGCACGGTTGATATTGCGGCAGCAATCTCGGCCGCCGGTTGGCGCTCACTAGTCGCATCGTCCGGCGGTTCTATGGTTCACGAACTGGAACGGATTGGCGCGACCCATATCGAATTGCCGTTGCATTCCAAAAACCCGTTTGTCATTCGACGGAACGTATCGCGGCTCCGCAGTCTGATCGAGCGCGAGAACGTCGACATCCTGCACGCCCGCAGTCGGGCACCGGCGCATAGCGCACTTGCCGCCGCGCGCGAGGCCAACATTCGCTTCGTGACGACGTTTCACGCAACCTACAACTTCTCGATGCCGCTGAAACGTCGGTACAACAGCGTCATGGCGCGCGGCGAGCGCGTCATTGCCATCTCGAATGCCCTTCGCGACCACATCATCAAAAATTACACCGTCAATCAGGACCGTATCCGCGTCATTCATCGCGGCATCGATCTGGAGCGATTTGACCCGACCAAGGTCAGCGCGGAACGGGTCATTCAACTGTCCCGGCAGTGGCGTCTTCCAGACGGCGTACCTGTCATCCTGCTTCCGGGCCGCCTTACGGGATGGAAGGGCCAAAGCGTGCTGATCGAAGCGTTGGCGCGTCTTGGCCACAAGCAGGTGCGATGTCTGTTGGTGGGCAGCGACCAGGGCCGGACCGGCTACCGGCGTTCGTTGGAAGAACTCTCTCGGCGCCACGACGTTGAAAGCGTTGTGCATATTGTCGGTGAATGCCGCGATATGCCGGCCGCCTACATGCTGGCGGACGCCGTCGTATCGGCATCGACCGATCCGGAGGGTTTTGGCCGCATCATGGTGGAGGCTCAGGCGATGGGCCGCCCGGTCCTCGCGTCCGATCACGGTGCAAGCGGTGAGATCGTGCGGAATGGCGTCACAGGATGGCTATTTCCACCGGGAGATGTACGGATTCTGTCGGAACGGATCGCCGATGTCATTCGCCTCGATGAGGATTACCGCCATCGGATTGCCGAGGACGCAATCCGCAATGCGCGCGAGTTCTTCGGCAAGGAGCGCATGTGCGCGGATACGATTGGCGTCTACCGCGAACTGCTCGATGAGGATGTTGCGACGGCAGGCACCTATGCGGAGTTTGCTGCGGCGTGAGCAACGCGGGTCCGGTTCTGGTGATCAAACTGGGCGCACTCGGTGATTTCGTGCAAGCCTTGGGTGCCTTTCACGCCATTCGCAAAAACCACGAGCAGGCAAGACTCGTCTTGCTGACAACCAAACCCTACCTTCCGATCGCGGAAGCCTCCGGTTACTTCGATGCGATCCGAAGCGACGGCCGGCCAGAGTGGTGGCAGTGGAACGCGCAGCGTGCGCTGCACGCCTGGCTGCGCGACCTCACCCCTACACGCGTTTACGACCTGCAGACTTCGGCACGATCGAGCGGATATTACAGACTCTTCGGGCCGTCCCGACCAGAGTGGTCCGGAATTGCACCCGGTTGCTCGCACCCGCACGACAATCCCGAACGCAACGACATGCATACGATCGAACGCCAGCGCGAGCAATTGGCTACCACAGGTATCATGGAGGTCCCGAGCCCCGACCTCGATTGGCTGGACGCCGATACAACCCGATTCCAGCTGCCGCAACGCTATGTTCTGCTTGCAGCAGGCGGAGCGGCCCATCGCCCTGAGAAACGCTGGCCGGCTTTCGCTCAACTGGCGACCGCGCTCGCCGCGCGCGCTTTAACACCGGTTCTGCTCGGCACCGCGGCGGAACGCAACGTCACTAACGCGATCCACGAGACATGCCCCGCCGCGATAGATCTAACGGGCCAGACCAGCCTTATGGAAATTGCCGGCCTCGCCCGTCGTGCGGCCGGCGCGGTCGGCAACGATACTGGACCGATGCACCTCATTGCAGCGACCGGATGCCCGTCAGTGGTCCTATATTCGCACGCTTCAGATCCAGCGCTCTGCGCGCAACGTGGGCCGGATGTACGGATCATCCGGAAACCTTCCCTTTACGAGCTTTCGACCGAAGAGGTTGAAGCCCAACTGACCTTGCGTTAAACACGGGCGCTCCTCGCCAGTATGGCGGGATCGAGGATAGAGAAATGGTAGCGATCTCACTTCCGGACGGTAGCGTCCGCAATTTTGATGGTCCGGTCACAGGCGCGGCGCTTGCCGCGGATATCGGACCGGGACTGGCCAAGGCCGCGCTCGCGGTCAAGGTCGACGGCCAACTGCGCGATCTCATGCGCGAGATCGAAGCGAATGCCACCGTCGAGATTGTCACCCGCGACCACGACGATGCTTTGGAGTTGCTGCGTCACGATGCAGCTCACGTCTTCGCGGAAGCCGTGCAGGAGCTGTATCCTGAAACGCAGATCACTTTCGGCCCCGCCATTGAGGACGGCTTCTATTACGACTTCCATCGCGAAGAACCGTTTACGCCGGATGACTTCGAGGCGATGGAAAAGCGCATGCAAGAGATCGTCGACCGCGACGAGGAGATCAGCCGAGAGGTCTGGGACCGCGACGCGGCGATTGCGCATTTCCGTAACGCCGGTGAGAGCTTCAAGGCGGAGCACATCGAGACAATCCCGGACGATGAGGACATTTCGATCTACCGGCAGGGCAATTGGCTCGACCTGTGCACGGGTCCGCATCTGCCATCGACAGGCAAACTCGGGAAGTCGTTTAAACTGTTGAAACTGGCCGGCGCCTATTGGCGGGGCAACGCGAACAACCCGCAGTTACAGCGAATCTACGGCACTTGCTGGCGGAGCGATAAAGAACTCAGAGGCTATCTCCATCGCCTGGAGGAAGCGGAAAAGCGTGATCATCGCCGCCTCGGTCGGGAGATGGACCTGTTCCATATCCAGGAAGAGGCCGTCGGCAGCGTGTTCTGGCATCCGAAGGGTTGGACGATGTACCGTGAGGCCGAACGCTACATGCGGGAACGCCTCGAAGAGGCGAACTACGTCGAAGTCAAGACGCCGCAGCTGATTGATCGCACCTTGTGGGAACGGTCCGGGCACTGGGAGAAATTCCGCGAGAACATGTTCACGGCGGAAGACGAAGGCGAAAAGGTGCTTGCACTGAAGCCGATGAACTGCCCCGGGCATGTTCAGGTCTTCAAGCAAGGCATTAAGAGCTACCGGGATCTTCCCCTTCGGATGGCCGAGTTCGGGTCCTGTCATCGCAACGAGCCCTCTGGCGCGTTGCATGGCCTAATGCGGGTGCGCGCTTTCACGCAGGACGATGCACATATCTTTTGCATGGAAAGCCAGATCGAGGAAGAAACGAAGCTGTTCATCGATCTGCTGTCGTCCGTTTACCGCGACTTCGGGTTCGAGGATTTTGCCGTCAAATTCGCCGACCGACCGGAAGTGCGCGCGGGCGAAGACGCTGTCTGGGACCGCGCCGAGAAAGCGCTTATGGATGCGACGAAGGCCGCGGGTATCGAAATGGACATGAACCTCGGAGAAGGCGCCTTCTACGGTCCAAAGCTTGAGTTCGTGCTGCGTGACGCGATTGGCCGGGAATGGCAATGCGGCACGCTGCAGGCGGATTTCGTACTACCCGAACGCCTTGACGCCAGCTACGTAGGCGAAGATGGGGAACGTCACCGACCCGTCATGCTCCATCGCG
>CAXGSZ010000260.1:0-4668 GCA_964012455.1 uncultured Alphaproteobacteria bacterium | reverse complement strand
CGACGCTCTTCAAATTGTGCTCGCGAGCGCCGCGTACCATTATCTTGTCAGCCATGCTCAGATTTATCGCTATCGGAATTTTGTATCTTCTAGATATAGAGATTGAGGACCATGGATGCGATAGCAGATTCACCAAGAAATGCTCTAAATCGTGCTTATTCGTTGGCGACGAAACACCCGAGCTTGTATAGTCCACAACTCAGAATTCCCTATAACCTCTCGCATTGAATGGAACGGCAATGGTTGGTAGCGTCAACAAGGTGATTTTGGTTGGAAACCTGGGGCGGGACCCGGAAGTCCGCTCCATGCAGAATGGCGGAAAACTCTGCAATTTGTCCGTTGCCACGTCCGAACGTTGGAAGGATCGGAACTCGGGTGAACAGCAAGAACGTACCGAGTGGCATCGGGTAGTGATCTTCGATGATCGTCTTGTCGATGTATGCGAGCGGTTCCTCTCCAAAGGCCGCAAAGTGTATCTGGAAGGAGAGCTGCAGACCCGCAAATGGACCGATCAATCGGGACAAGATAGATATTCGACAGAGGTCGTTCTACGCCGATTCCGAGGCCAGCTCGTCTTGCTTGATTCGCGAAGTGAGGGCGGAGGCGGCGGTTATGATGCGCCGTCCGATTACGGTATGCCGGACAGTTCTGATGGTGGAATGGGCGGGGGTGCGCCGATGGGACCTTCGGGTGATGACCTGGATGACGAAATCCCATTCTAAGCCATAGAGATTTCGTCCTTAATTGTCCCGATAACTACCTTATGTAGTTGTTAGAAGACCGCGTGTCTGCTAGATTTTGAGAAGTCGGTGATGTTCGTGTCACCGGCATTTTGACTGCTAATTTTTATTTTTCACCACGTGCGGCCCAAAACTTGAGCACGCCTCCGCCAAGTGACGAGCCTTTCGATATCGGCCAGATCGCTATCGAAGAGGAGATGAAGCGTTCGTATCTCGATTACGCGATGAGCGTGATCGTGAGCCGGGCCCTGCCAGACGTGCGCGACGGCTTGAAGCCGGTCCATCGCCGTATTCTCTATGCGATGCACGAGAATGGTTACGATTCGTCGCGGCCATATCGTAAGTCGGCACGGATCGTTGGTGATGTGATGGGTCGATACCACCCACACGGTGATCAGGCTATCTACGATGCAATGGTGCGTATGGCGCAAAATTTCTCAATGCGCCTGCCGCTCATCGACGGGCAGGGAAACTTTGGGTCAATGGATGGCGATCCTCCGGCCGCCATGCGGTATACGGAAGCACGACTCGCCCCCTCGGCGGAGACCCTCCTTGACGATATCGACAAGGAAACCGCGGACTTTCAAGCAAACTACGATGAAACGGTTGAGGAACCCACCGTTCTGCCTGCGCGGTTTCCTAATCTATTGGTCAATGGGGCTGGCGGCATTGCTGTCGGCATGGCGACAAATATTCCGCCGCACAATCTCGGCGAGGTAATCGACGCTTGTATTGCGTGCATTGACGATCCGGAAATTGATATCGAAGTTCTCATGGAGCGTATAAGCGGACCGGATTTCCCAACAGGCGGGATTATTCTCGGGCGCGCCGGTATCCGTTCCGCCTATATGACCGGACGTGGGTCCGTCGTGATGCGTGCACGCACTCATGTCGAGGAGATGCGATCCGACAGAGAAGCGATCGTCGTCACTGAAGTTCCGTATCAGGTCAATAAGGCGCGGCTACTCGAGCGGATTGCTCAGATGGTCCGCGAAAAACAGATTGACGGCATTTCCGACCTTCGCGACGAATCTGATCGTGAGGGCGTTCGAGTGGTGATTGAATTGCGCCGTGACGCAATTTCCGACGTGGTGCTGGCTCAACTGTTCCGGCACACCCAGCTTCAAACCAGCTTCGGTGTGAACACGCTTGCGCTTAATGGCGGGCGTCCCGAGATGCTGGACCTGAAGCAGGTCATCAGCGCCTTCATTGACTTCCGTGAGGAGGTCATCACCCGCAGAACAATTTATTTGCTGAAACGCGCACGTGAGCGCGCGCATATTTTGGCCGGTTTACTTGTCGCCATAAGCAATCTCGATCCTGTGATCGAGATGATTCGCTATTCGTCCGATCCTGCAACCGCACGCCAGAAACTCATGGATCAGGATTGGCCAGCAGGGGACGTCGCGGCGTTTATTAAATTGATCGACGATCCCGGCCATCAGGTAAGTGACGGAATTTACCAGCTATCGGAAGCACAAGCACGTGCGATTCTTGAATTACGTCTGCAGCGCTTGACCGGGATGGAAAGGGACAGGTTGACGGGCGAAACGGAAGAACTTGCGACCCGTATCGGCGGGTTCCTTGAAATCCTTGGCTCGCGTGAGCAGCTTTTTGGCGTTATGCGTGAAGAGCTCCTCGAGATGAAAGAAGGCTTTGCCGACGATCGTCGTACCTCGATTGAAGAGCTCGAATTCGAGCACGACATCGAGGATTTGATCCAACGCGAAGACATGGTGGTGATGGTCACGCACGGTGGCTATATCAAACGTGTACCGCTGTCGACATATCGGGCGCAACGCCGTGGCGGGAAGGGCCGTTCGGGAATGAACACCCGCGACGAGGACTTCGTCAGCCGCTTGTTCGTTACCTCGACGCATACACCGGTCCTGTTTTTCTCCTCAAAAGGCATCGTCTATCAGCTCAAGGTCTATAAGTTGCCTTTGGGCAGCCCTCAGGCCCGCGGCAAGGCAATGGTCAACCTGCTTCCGTTGGAAGAGGGGGAATTCATTACGACAGTCATGCCGCTCCCCGAGGACGAGGAAAGCTGGGAAGAGCTTTTCGCGATGTTCTCCACGCGTATCGGGAATATACGCCGCAATCTTTTGTCCGACTTCGTAAATATCAAAGCCAACGGCAAAATCGCGATGAAGCTGGAAGAAGGGGATGTGCTGGTCGACGTTCAGGTCTGCACCGAAAACGACGACGTACTCCTCGCCACAAGAAATGGTATGTGTATTCGCTCGGCCGTAACGGATGTCCGTGTCTTCAGCGGCAGAACGTCGACCGGAGTGCGAGGTATTCGCCTTGGAAGTGGCGACGAAGTGATTTCCATGTCCATCCTCCAACATATGGATGTTGAAACCGACACGCGTGACGAATATTTACGTGCGGCTTCAGCCTTGCGTCGAGCGGGAGAGAATGACGGAGAAGGGGCCGAAGAGCGTTCATCCGATCTGCCGACCGAGTACTTCGAGCAGCTTTCGGACGCGGAACAGTTTATTCTCACCGTCACCGAGCGCGGCTTTGGTAAACGTTCGTCCGCCTACGAATACCGAACCACGGGCCGTGGCGGTAAGGGAATTGCCAATATTGAGACCACCGAACGTAACGGTCCCGTTGTCGCCTCTTTCCCTGTCGGGTCAACGGACCAGATTATGCTGGTGACGGACAGTGGACAGTTAATCCGGTTTGCCGTCGACGAGGTCAGAATTGCCGGACGTCGAACGCAAGGGGTTACGCTGTTCCGCATCGAGGAAAACGAACGCGTCGTATCTGTCGCACATCTCAGTGAGGTGAGTGACGATGAAGACGCTGAGGAAGAAACGGAAGAGACGGCGGACGTTGCGGACGCTGGGACCTCGGACGCCGGGGAAGAGGACTAACCGAATGGCGAACCAAAAGGTCGGGGTTTACCCGGGAACCTTCGATCCCATAACAAATGGCCATCTGGACATTATAATCCGCGCAGCGACTCACGTCGTTGACCACCTCATTGTCGCCGTCGCGTTGAATGCGGGAAAAGGACCGCTCTTTTCTGTGGAAGAGCGGTGTCGCATGGTCGAAGAGGAAGTTGCAAAGAGTGGTGCGGTTGAGCCCGGTAAGATTGAGGTTCAGACCTTCGATAATCTCTTGGTGAAGTTCGCCGCTGACGTCGGAGCACGTGTGGTTGTTCGAGGATTAAGAGCTGTCTCCGACTTTGAGTATGAGTTTCAAATGGCAGCGATGAACAGCAAGCTGCATCCTGAAGTTGAAACCGTATTTCTTATGGCGTCGGATCGGAATCAGTTCATTTCTTCTCGTTTCGTGAAGGAAATTGGTATGCTGGGCGGCGACGTGCGACATTTTGTACCGGCGGGTATCGCTGACGCTCTTGAAAAAACTTTTGGTCAGACCTGATTCGCCTCTTTGGCACCGCCGGCATCTGACCTTTTAACAATCCGCGAAAGATTGCGCTTGGTTCTGTGCGGCAGATTTCGTGAGCAGAAATTTAGATTTAGCGAAACGTCTTGGGGAAAAGATAAGTGGTTACGCTTTTGGGCAGCGAGATTACATTTAGTGCAGAAACCAACACGGTCGGCGTTGGCTCCTATAGTTTGACCGACGAAGGACCCATCTGGTAGCGCTGTTGTGTATCGCCCATCGCCGCTGAGGTAGTTGAATTCTGTGGGCATTTTCTCCACGACGAATGTTTGTCCTGGCTTGAATTCGCCTGCCTCATTCACGGAAAAGGTTTTTGGCGATGACGGCCCCGTCGGGCAATTGTTGGCCAACTTCATACTTTAGATAGCTCATCGCCTTCTCATTGATGTCGTGCTTTAAGTATTGGCGCCCGCGACAAAGGAACGTTAAGGCAAACGTTTCGCGCGTTGCCAAGTCATATATCTCGCAATGTATTGCAATTTCGCTCGACCATAACCGTCAGCAA
>CAXGSZ010000259.1:0-4676 GCA_964012455.1 uncultured Alphaproteobacteria bacterium | reverse complement strand
TAAACGCCTATCCCTACATGTTGTCCGGCGGCCAGCAGCAGGCCGTCTCAATTTTGCGCGCGCTAGCCATTGAGCCCGATGTGTTGTTTTTGGATGAACCATTCTCGGCGCTTGATTATGAAATGACATTGCTCATGCGCGAGAAGCTCCAATCAATTTTCGAGAAAACAAAAACAACGATGATTCTTGTTTCGCACGATCTCGAAGAGGCCGTTCAAATGGCCGATAAGGTCCTTTTGCTTACAAGACGTCCGACCCGGGTGGCGGCCTTGGTCAACAACCCGCTGCCGCGACCACGGGATGCCGGCACCTTGACGGAGCCCGATTTTGTAGATTTGCGAAGCGAGTGTTTGAAAATTTTTCAAAAAGAAGCGCAGGTCAATGAACTTTCGAATTGAACGCGTTAATTGGTGAAAATCGGATGACTAGAAATAATACAAGTAAAACTTGTCCCCGTGGCTACCATGATATTGGTGGCGACGCCGCTGGCGCAATTCCGAGGACCGAGTTGGCTTGGCTGCATTGGGAAAAACAGACTGAAGCCATTCGCAATCTATTAGGTGATGGGACGAGACGGATTGTATCGCTTGATGAAATGCGCCGTGGGTTCGAGAATTTTGGGGCCGAGAAATACAAGGCGTTGTCATTTTACCGTCGCCGTCTCGATGCGATGATCGACGTTCTAATCGAAAAGCGGGTCATAACATGCGAAGAATTGGATGCCGCGATTAGTGAGAAGCGTGCCGTTTGGTTAAAGGCGGCTGATCAGGAAACTCCTTAATGGGCATCGCAGCGCGTGATCATCGATTTCAGCCGGGCGATTGGGTGAAGGTGAGGCATCTCAGAAAATCCGGCCATGTGCGTATTCCTTTTTATGTTCGTGGCAAGCGGGGCGAAATTGTAAATTTTTGCGGCAGCTACCTTAACCCCGAAGACCTGGCGGTCGGAAACACGGCAGGTCCCGCTATCGATTTGTATCGCGTCAAGTTCGCCCAACGTGATCTTTGGCCGGCCGAAGGGGCTCCCGAGCACGATTATTTGGTGATCGAAATTTATGACCACTGGCTTTCGTCTACAGACAGCAGCGGAGGAAGGCAGTGATGTCGAGCAGAAATCATAAACATGATCACTTCCATGACGACCATGAGTCGTTAATCGTCGAAGACGATGCCGGAAATCTAGAGGGACAAATAATCATAGACGCGCTACAGGACGTTCTTATTGCGCGCGGCTTATTAACGGCGCCGGAGGTTCTAAAGGAAATCGAGAAGCTTGAGTCGCCGGGCGTTCACTTAGGCGCGAAAATTGTTGCGCGCGCATGGACCGATTTCGACTACAAGGCGAAGTTGCTTGAGAACGGTAAGCAGGCCATCGGTGATATAGGGATAACGGTCGGCGAGGCGCAAATCATCGTCGTCGAAAACACGCCGAAGAAACACAACCTGATCACGTGCACGCTTTGTTCGTGCTATCCGCGGTCCATATTGGGCCAGCCACCGTCTTGGTATATCTCAAAGGCGTATCGCGCTCGCGCGGTCCGTGAACCTCGCCAGGTATTGGCGGAATTCGGCACGGTTCTGCCGGACGACATGGAGTTGATCGTTCACGATAGCAACGCCGATATGCGGTATCTCGTTTTACCGGAGCCGCCGGAAAGCCTCTTGGATATAAATGAGACTGAGATGGAATCCCTGGTAACGCGGGACCGGCTCATCGGTGTCATGCGTTAACCATGCGCTCCTCAGATCAACCAATCGGAATGTATTGCAATGCCTAACGTTCCTGCTACCCCTTATCCTTGGCCTTATAACGGCGACCTACGACCGGAAAATACGGCACTTGTCGTTATCGATATGCAAATCGATTTTTGCGGCCCGGGCGGCTATGTGGACTGCATGGGCTATGATTTGAGCCTCACGCGCGTGGCTATTGAACCCATAAAATCTGTGCTCAAGCCGATGCGATCTAGAGGATATCATATTTTTCATACGCGAGAGGGACACCGACCGGACCTCTCGGATTTGCCCAAGAACAAACGATGGCGCTCGCGCCAAGTGGGCGCGGGCATTGGCGACGATGGCCCGTGCGGCAAAATTCTCGTCCGCGGCGAGCCGGGTTGGGAAATTATCGACGAACTGAAGCCCGAGCCTGGCGAGCCGATTATCGACAAACCAGGTAAAGGGAGCTTTTGTGCAACCGATCTTGAGCTTTTGTTCCGGACTCGGAGCATTGAAAATATCGTGCTTACAGGGATCACGACGGATGTCTGCGTGCATACGACGATGCGAGAAGCCAACGACCGTGGATTTGAGTGTCTCATTTTGGAGGACTGTTGCGGTGCGACTGACAAGGGAAACCACGACGCTGCTATCAAGATGATCAAGATGCAAGGCGGCGTCTTCGGCACCGTGTCCGATAGCCAGACTTTTATTTCTAACCTTCCTTGAGGCGAGTTTTGGGTGTCGTCATGCTTCAAGACTTACCCTTCACGATACCATGCCTCCAAGGTGCCTACGCGAATGGCGTGACACCTGCCGATGTAATCGCCGAAGTCTATCGCCGTTTGGTAGCGTGCGAACAACTTAATGCGTTTATCAGCGTCTATCCAATTGAACACGTTCTAGAGCGGGTCAATCAACTTGGCTCGTATGACACCGGGAAACAGCTTTGGGGCATACCATTCGCTGTGAAAGACAATATTGACGCCCTCGGCCTTCAGACGACTGCCGGATGTCCAGCTTTTGCATATTTGCCTGAACGCGATGCCCGTGTCGTTGAAAATCTCCGAGAGTCTGGTGCTCTCCTCATTGGCAAGACAAACTTGGATCAGTTCGCGTCCGGTCTTGTTGGTACTAGATCCCCGTGGGGTGCATGCCGTAATTCGTTTGATCCCGACTTCGTGTCTGGCGGCTCGAGTTCCGGTTCCGCAGTCGCGGTCGCACTAAATGCCGTTAGCTTCTCGCTTGGTACGGATACGGCAGGGTCTGGCCGAGTCCCGGCGGCGTTCAACAATGTCATTGGCCTCAAACCGTCACTTGGGCGGCTCAGCTCGCGAGGTGTCGTGTCGGCGTGTAAAACTCTCGATTGCGTCTCAATCTTTGCGCTGACCGCAGAGGATGCGATATCCGTTCTGGATCTGGCCGGTACGTTCGACAAAGACGACCCTTGGTCGCGTTCGGTTCCTGCGGCTAAGTCCATACCGGATTGCGGCTTCGCATTCGGCGTACCCGAAGATTCGCAATTGCAATTTTTTGGCAACCACGGCTATGCCGAAGCTTTCCAAAACACCATCGAACACTGTGAATCCATTGGTGGGGAGATCTTTCGTTTTGATTACCGGCCGTTCGCAGAAACCGCCGCTTTGCTTTATGAGGGTCCTTGGATCGCGGAGAGGAAACACGTCGTCCAATCATTATTAAATCAGGATACAGTAGCCGTCCTGCCCGTCATTCGAGCAATTCTTGATAGTGCCGACAGCTATAGTGCACTCGACGCGTTTGAGGCTCAGTATAAATTGCAAACGTTTCGCCATCATTGCACTGCGCTCTGGGAGCGTATTGATTTTATGCTGCTTCCAACTGCGCCAACCCATCCAACAATTGCCTCAGTTGAAGCCGAACCTATTTTGCGCAACCAAGAGCTTGGAACCTACACGAACTTTGTCAACCTTATGGATCTCTGTGCGATCGCCGCACCAGCCGGCTTTGAAACCAAGGCCGGACTGCCTTTCGGCGTGTCTCTCATTGGTCCCAGCGGGAGCGAAATTTCACTGGCCCATCTAGCTTCTCGGGTCCATGAGGGCTTGGGTGAAAGGCTTGGTGCGACCAAACATCCGGTTTCTAAAGGACTCGGTCGAAACATCGCTAATTCATCATCACCAAGGCCAACGGTCCTACTTGCCGTCTGCGGTGCACATTTAGCTGGGCAACCGCTCAACTATCAACTTACCGACAAAGGTGGTGTCTTCGTCGAAGCGACTTCGACCGCGCCAAGCTACCGCATGTTCGCTTTGAGCAACGATCCCGCCTCTCGCCCCGGCTTAATACGTCACGACGATGGTGCATCGATCTATCTGGAAGTTTGGGAATTGCCCGCAGTGGAAGTGGGAGCATTCATTGATACCATTAAGGCTCCGTTAGGAGTGGGACGTATTGAGCTTGCAAATGGCACCAATGTAATGGGTTTTTTATGCGAAGAATACGCAACACGTGATGCTCTCGACATTACCGAATACGGTGGATGGCAATCATACATTGACACCGCGTCATAGAGTGAGTTCGAGAAAAATTTATTCAATACCGCAAACCAAACATAATTAAACACAGTTAGTGTCATTGCCTCTGAACCGGCAATTCAAAAGACCAGGGTTTATAATTAACCCTCGGGCAGTTCGGAATATTTGGTTGCGGGGACTGGATTAAATGAAGCCCCTACGATTAACCAACGCGTCTAATGATTACATAAAAGTGGTTGCGGAGAGAGAATTAGAAACTTTGATCTCCAGGTTATGAGCCTGCTCAACGGGATCATGAACTACCAATAAAAACAATAGCTTACGCCCTATATCCCTAAAAATACACAATTATTGGCGGGAGTAAAGGGGGCCGTGTGGGATTAGATGGAATAGGGCGGGAAAGCAAAATGCTCCAAATTTGCTCCAAACCCCGCAGAACCTG
>CAXGSZ010000258.1:0-4689 GCA_964012455.1 uncultured Alphaproteobacteria bacterium | reverse complement strand
AATCCGGATTTCGCGAAATTGGCGGAACTGTTCGATTGTCGCGGCTACCGTGTCGACCGGCCGGGCGGGTTCGCCGCGGCCATGAAGGACGCGCTCGCGTCCGGTGAGCCCGCGGTCATTGACGTCATTGTCGATCCCGACGCCCGTCCGCCTCGTATCGCCATGAGCCGTGAGGCACGGTGAGGAGAGAACACTGTTGCGAATTGAGAATCTGGATAGTCTCTGGAATACACCTCTTGGTAAATTTCAATCACAAATACCGGGTTCCTTCTCCGCGTGCCAAGGAATCACGAGTATATTTCCGGCGTCATTCTGGGCGCTTTAGTGATCCGGAATTTTACCCTGAGCTTACCGAATGCGTTTTCGCCCCATGATCTTCTCAGCGGTACTCCCGCCAGACAGCCCTTGTCGATGCATTCGCGCGGGCCGTTGCCGAACAGCCGTGTAGCCGTTCTTGTCGAAGACGAAATTTACCGGCCCATAGACTAGGAGCGAGAACGCATCGACGATATTAGATGTCTCGCGGATCAATTTGATGGCCGGGTGGAATTTGGATCACACGCTGAACCCGCCCTTCTGACGGTGAGCCGTAGCGACGTTCCGTCCAGAAGATTGCCACGATATTAATCGAATTTTTGCCCTTTTCTATCAGGTATTCGCCGAGTTGTATGAACTCGCGCCGACAGCCGCCTCAACAACTGGCGAAGAATACGACGAGCAGGGGTTTACCGTTGACATCTCCCGGGCGCACCGATCGCCGCGTACTGGTTTTCCCGCTGCCAACGCCGATTTAATCGAATCCCTAAGTCTGAGATCCGCGCGTGCTTCGAACTGGAGTGTCGCCACCAGGACCAAGCCTAGGAAGAAAGTGAAGAGAATGCGTTTCATGGACCGCACCTTTGTTACTGTGCGTTACGTACAAAAAAAGCGGGATTAGGAATTTACAACCGCGAGATTGTCCTGGTCGCCGGCGTTGTAATTGGCGTCATACCACCAGGAGAGGTAGTGGCCGTAGCTGATAGGCGGGTCTTTTGGCGGATGATCCGGGTCATTGCAGCTCGGCAGGCATTCGATCATCGTATCTAGGTGCGGACCGAGGAAGAACGGAATGGCATAGCGATGTCCGTCGGTGGGGGGCAACGCCCGGTGAGGGGTCGAGAGATAGCGGCCGTTCGTCCAGCGGTGCAGCGTGTCGCCCGTGTTGACGACGAAGGAATTGGGCACGTGAGGCACATCCCGCCAGTCGTTCGGCTTGGTCGCAATCTGCAGGCCGGGAACGCCCGATTGCGGCAGGAATGTCATGAAGTTCACGTCCGTATGCGGTGCGATACCGTAAAGTCCCTCCGTGCGTTCAACCGGCGGATAGTGCGACATCCGGAACGAGAATTGGCTCTCAGAGAATGCCGCATCGAAATAGCCGGGGTCGAGGTCGAGCGAAAGCGCCAGTGCGGGCATGAGCCGCCGCGCCACATTGTTGACCGTGTCGGTATAGTCAATCACGGTTTCCCGGAAGCCTGGCAGGTCTGCAGGCCAGCGGTTCGGTCCAGCGAACCGGCGGTTGGCGCGGACCAGCGGGTCGTCGGGCGTTCTTTCGCGTTTGTTGAAAAACGCTCCGTTCGCATCCCGGCTTGACCGTGCGCTCGCTGACCCGCGACGTGCGGACATTGTAACGTCCCTGCGCCATATAGCCGTTGTTGTGTTCGTTCATCAGGAGGGCGCGCTTCGCATCCATCGGCTGATGGTGGAACCGCTTTGTCTCCGCGAAGGTCTGGGCGATCAGGTCGCGGTCGACGCCGTGATTAGTGATGATCAAGAAACCGACTTCCTCAAGCGCGCGGTTCAGCGTTGGCGCCAGCGTCCGCGCGCCGTCAAGCCCGTCTGCCAGCGGTGCGAGATCAATCAGGGGGATATCATCGGCCATGAAGAAAGCTAGTGGTCTTGTAACGCCGGAGACAAGCGTTTTACGCTGCGGAATGGCATTGGGAGAGATGACGAATGAGCGACGTTGAGGCCTGCCGCGGCCATGCGGTGGTGATGCAGCCGGGCGAAGGCCCGTCTTTCTGGCAGCCGAAGCCCGCGAACGGGTATTCCAGTCCGAAGCTCTTTCCGGAGCTGACCAAGTTCGCCGGATTCTCCATGGGCTATCAGGGGGTCGCGCCCGACAGCCGCATACGCGCCCATTCACACACCGACCAGGTGGAGTTGCAGATATGCTTCTCCGGCAAGGGTCACGTTCTCGTCGACGGCGAACGGCATGAACTCACGCCCGGCACCGCCTGTTTCCTCGGCCCTGATGTTGAGCACGAAATCTTCAATGACGGAGACGAAGACCTGGTCCAGCTCTGGATCATTGGTCCAGCCGGACTGGAGGGTTTTTTCAAGGAGATCGGCCGCGACCGCACGCGCGGCGATGCCGCACCGGAGCCGTTCGATCGACCGGAAGATGTCGTTACAATCGAACGGGCGATGGGCTTTGACAAAACGACGGCCCAATAGGTTATTGCCGGCTGCCTTTGCTGAGCTGTAGGACCGTAATTACTGAGATTGCAAACAGCAGTGCGGTCCCTAGGAAGACCCAGCGATGGTGCCCGCCGTCCATCAACCAACCAAAGGCTATCGGGCCGATGGCACCGCCGAAATCGAGGCCTGAATAGACGAAGCCGAATGTCTTGCCCGATGTGCCGGCCGGCGCTGCGCTTTTGACCAGAATATCGCGGGAGGGCTGTGAGACACCGCTACAGAAGCCAATGATCGCCAGAAGGCCGATATTGACTGTCATCGACAAGTCGAACCAACCAATGCAGGCCATGATTATTGCGGCCAATGTAAGGCTGGTGCAGGCGATGGCCGTTGGATAACGCAGTCGGTCCGCGAGTTCCCCTCCAAACAGGATGCCAACCGCGACGCCGCCGAGATACACGGTAATGCCGGCCGCCGCGTGATAAATCGGCGCTGAATAAATCTCGACAAATGCGCCAACGGAGAAACTTTGCAGGCCGGCGAGCGCACCCGCGACAAGGGCAAAATAGAAAAAGGCGGAGACAAGCGGTCCGTTGGTGATCAGTCCTTTATAAAACGCGATATCCGCTTGGTCTCCATTCTCACGCCCTTCATATGTGGTCTGACGCGGTATCGCGAGTGCGTGACGGTGACGAAAGATCAGCAGCGCTGCGGCAAGGCCAAGGACGGCGGCAAATGCCAAACCTGCTCGCCAGCCGGCGACGCTGGCCACGCCCAGAACGACGACAGGTGACAGGAAATACCCACACGTCCCACCAAACCCATGCAAGCCGAAGGCGCGTCCGAGGCGGCTCGGATCGACCTTGGCCGAAAGGATCGAGAGGTCGGCCGGGTGAAAGACGCAATTGCCGAGTGCTGCGAGAACCGCAAGCGGCAGGAACACCCAATAGGCCGGTGCAAAGGACATCAACAGCACCGCGCTTGCCATGGCGACGATCCCGAACAGCATCAAACGGTCGCCTCCACAGCGGTCGACCAGAATGCCGACGAAGGCCTGACAGATACCAGAGACGCCGTAGAACATGGAAATGATGAACCCGAGTGCCGTGTAGCTGACGCCGAACTCGACCTTGAGTAGTGGGAACAGTGGACCCAGGATGACCTGATAGAAGTGCGAAAGCAGATGCGCGAGAGAGACCAGGCCGATCACCAACGCGTCGGAACGTCCCGCAATTTGTGGCGCGGTCATCGGCCTATCCGTGTGAGAATGTTCATAAGACAGTGATGACCCTAATATATAGATCGACACAGCTTCCCAAAGCCGAAATTTCCGATAAGGTCGCCTGCGACGGAGGAAACGCCATGACCGATGACATCAAGGTACAGAACGTCGCCCACGTTGTATTCGAGGGGTTTACGACTCTGGACATGTACGGGCCGGTGCAGGCCTTTGCCAGTTGTCGAGTTCCCGATGGCGATGGCGGCTGGCTGCGGCATTACAACCAATTCACGGTCGGTGTTTCATCCGTTGCCGTGAAGTCCGGTGAAGGCCCGTCGACCATGGCGGATTACAGCTTCGAGGATGCACCGGATTTCGACATTCTGCTAATTCCAGGCGGGTTTGGCACGCGTGCTGCGGTTTCCGATGACCCCTTGCTCGGAAAGCTCGAAGCGATGAGCGGCAAGGCGGATGTAACGGCGACAGTTTGTACGGGGTCTGCTGTCCTTGCCCGGACAGGCTTGCTCAACGGGCGCCCCGCGACCTCGAACAAGGTTGCTTGGGACTGGGTGCTCGAGCAGGGACCGGATGTCGACTGGAAACGCCAGGCGCGCTGGGTCGACGACGGCGACATCATCACATCTTCCGGGGTTTCAGCAGGGATCGATATGGCTCTCAGCCTGATCGCTCGGATGTGCGGGGAGGAGATCGCCGCGAATTCAGCCCGGTTCATGGAGTACATCTGGAACCGGGATCCTTTGAACGATCCGTTTGCATAATATGGCGCGTCTTTCGCCAAGCGACCTCAAGAGGAAGGTTCAAACCTTTCCTGGGCTGATCGGCCCATCAGAGCTTGGGTCGGCGCTGGTGCATGAGCATCTGCTCTGGGATATACAGACACCGAAGATGCAGGCGGATCCCAATCAAGGTCCGGAAATTGACCTCTGTAACTGCTGGCACGTCAATTATGGCTTGTTTGGCAAGTTGCCGCTCAACCACGTCTCTTTCGG
>CAXGSZ010000257.1:0-4693 GCA_964012455.1 uncultured Alphaproteobacteria bacterium | reverse complement strand
GTCTTCCAATTTTCGGCGCGCAGCGCGCACCCCACCTCCACGGCCGTCCCGAACGGTAGGTACACCTTGCGTCCCGCTTTCGCAGTGGGAACTGCGCGGGCGATGCTGTCGAGAAACAGCGTAAACCCCGTGGCAGGCTCATTAACACTGCCGGCAAGATAACGTCCGCCACGTCCGAGAGAACCACGCGCACCTTTCGCGAAAAGCGTAAAGCTCAGCCCGGTATGGTATTCGAAGCCACGGTTCTCGACGGGATCTATCGTGATGACCAACTCCGGTACCGCCGCGCCGACCCGCCGCACAACCTCCTCCAGGCGACGACCATCATCTCGTGCCTGCGATGGCAGATCGACCGATTCTAATGCCGAGAGTGCGCGCTCCGCAGGCCCCGCTGCATCAAGCAAACCTCCAAGCATCTTGGACGCCTCACCGCCCAACTCGCGTAATGCGGCCGCATCCTTGCGATCAAGCGCCACGCGCGCGGCATCACTGGTCGCTTCATCCAGGCCAAGTGCCTCGCAGACGGTCGATGTAAGAGTCGGCAGGTTGATATCGACCGAAACATCCCGTGCGCCGATAGCAATTAGGGCTTCGGCAGCGAGTGCAATAACCTCGGAGTCCGCTTCCGCCCTGTCAGTGCCAATAAGTTCGACCCCGACTTCGTGAAATTGCCGCTCAGGACGCAGTTGGTCGCCACGCACCCGCAAGACGGGCCCCGCATAGGCGAGGCGTAGTGGTCGGGGCGCCTTTAAAAGTCGCGTCGACGCGATCCGCGCCACTTGCGGTGTGATATCGGCTCGTACACCCATCATGCGTTGGCTCACGGGATCCATCAGGCGAAATGTCGCAAGCGCCACGCCTTTACCGGCACCTTCAAGCAAGCTGTCCTCAAACTCGACTAAAGGCGGGTCAACGCGCTCATATCCGTGCGCACCCACGACATGCAGCAATCCCTCGACTATCGCAGCTTCGTGGGCGGCGTCAGGCGGCAGGGCATCGCGCAAGCCGTCTGGCAGCAGAGCCATGTTGGGTGCATCACTCATTTGTCGACCATGATCGAATTCCATTGACCGCGATTCCTAGCGCGCCCGACTGAACGCGGCAAGTGGACGCTTCATCGCAAAATTGCTTCAACGATGCCATCCTCTAGTCCATAGATGGTATCTGAAACGTGATTGCCGTCGATGTCGCTTATCTCGACCTCGGTCAGGATCGGCGGCACCTATCGGATTGAGCCATCAATAGGCCAACCCAATAGACGGGGGGACCGCAAATTGTTCGATTTGGCGGTCACCGACTCTGTAGATGGATACCGCAGCGCCCTCTGTCAGCGAAGAACACGCAAAAATCATCTCTTCGAGTCCGTCACCGTCCATATCAGCGAGGCTCGGCTCAAGATCTTCGAAACCGTATCTCGGCCCGAACTGATACTCCATCGAACGACCGTTGGCGAGGTCCACACTGAATCCACCTGCTTCAATTTCGTCACCGAGAACGCCGTGGTCATAGCGCTGCGTCGGCTGAGTGAGCCAAAATCGCCGGATATGGTTCGTCCCTTCAACAATACGACCATTCGGAATACCATCGTCCGGATCGGCAGCCACGTAAGGGATGTCAACCCGGCCTTCCAGCATTCTATCACCTTCAATCGCGTAGCCACCCACTTTACCGCTGGCAAAAACGACCCCCATATTCGGGTCGATCACGATATGTTTGAGCCCATCGACTTGCCCGAGGCGAATGCTTCGGGACTCAGCGGCATCGGTAGCCGACAAGGCTACCGTCATCAATGCGACAATCGAAAACCGCATGTCCTTTTCTCAGAACTCCAGTGACTTAACCTGAACAATATTTGGCAATTGCTCAATGGACCGTAGCAATGCGCCCTCCACGATCTGATCTACCTGCAACAGTGCGATCGCGTCTTCGCCCGGAGCAGACCTTCCTAGGTGAAACGTCGCAATGTTCACCCCGCCATCGCCAAGCGTCTTGCCAAGATCGCCGATAACGCCTGGCCGATCGCTATTCGTTATGTAGAGCATGTATCGACCGAGTTCGGCCTCAATCGGAATGTCCTTGATCTCAACAATACGTTCGCGGTTACCGCCGAAAATTGTTCCGGACACACTGCGGTCCCGGCGCTCGGTTGTCACCTTCACGCGTATCATCGTCTCATAATCGCCCGGTTGCTCCTGTTTAGTCTCGATGATGTCGATGCTCCTGTCGCGGGCGACGGCTGTCGCATTCACCATGTTGACGTTATCGAGTTGCGGTCGCAGCAATCCCGCGATCGCCGACGCCACCAGGGGGCGGGTATTGAGCGTAGCGACATGACCGTGAAACTCAATCGTCACCGTTTTCAATCCAGATTCGGTCAATTGGCCTGCGAAACTCCCGAGTTTCTCCGCAAGCGACATATACGGTTTGAGTCGCGGCGCTTCCTCGGCCGTGACAGACGGCATATTGATGGCGTTCGAAACCGCACCAGACAGGAGAAAATCGGACATCTGATCGGCGATCTGCAGCGCCACGTTCTCCTGAGCCTCGCTCGTCGCAGCACCCAAATGCGGTGTGGCGATGACCTCCGCCATGCCGAAGAGCACATTCTCATGCGCGGGTTCATCCGCGAAGACATCGATCGCGGCCCCCGCCACCTTACCGGCGAGTATGGCATCACGCAGGTCGTTCTCGACGAGGATGCCACCGCGGGCGCAATTGATAATTCGCACGCCGTCCTTCATTTTTGCAAAGGCCGTCGCGTCCAGCAAATCGCGCGTGCCGTCCGTCAACGGCGTGTGGATAGTCACAACATCCGCGCGGCGCAGTAGATCATCAAAGTCGACCTTTTCAACACCGAGCTCCGTCGCCTTTTCCGGCGATAAAAACGGATCGTAGACAACGACGCGCATTTTCAATCCCTGCGCGCGATCGACAACGATGGAACCAATATTGCCGCAACCGATCAGGCCGAGTGTCTTGCTGGCCAGCTCCATACCCATGAAGGCGGACTTCTCCCATTTGCCCGCATGGGTCGACGCGTTGGCCGCCGGCAGCTGACGAGCAAGCGACATCATCATCGCGATGGCATGCTCCGCGGTCGTAACGGAATTACCAAACGGTGTGTTCATGACTACAACGCCCCGCTGCGTCGCCGCATTCACATCGACATTGTCGACACCAATTCCGGCGCGACCGACAACCTTCAAGCTCTCTGCCGCGTCCATTAGCTCCGCGGTCACTGTCGTCGCCGAACGGATTGCAAGTCCATCCGCATCTTTAATCGCGGCAATGAGCTCATCGTCCCTGATACCGGGGCGAAAATCGACATCAAGCCCGCGCTCACGGAATATATCAGCCGCCTTTGTGCTCAGCTTGTCGGAAATTAAAACTTTTGGCATGCCTTGCCTACTGAAGACGTCGGAGTTAGGCCGCAGCCGCACGCGAGATCTCGTCGAACGCCCAATCGAGCCAAGGCAGAAGGGCTTCCACATCTTCCGGATCGACCGTCGGTCCACCCCAAATACGCAGGTGCGGCGGCGCTTCACGATGCCCCTTGATATCGAACGCAATTCCCTCCGCGGCCAACAGATCCGACAATCTCGCCGGCGCACCCGCACGAGCGTCTTCCGACAAGCCTGACGCTTTTGTGATCTCCAAGCAGATCGAGGTACAGGACCGTGTCGCTGGTTCACGCGCTAGAAAATCGACCCACGCTGTCCGTTCCACCCAGTCGGCGACCATCTCGAGGCTGCGCTCACAGCGCGCTCGCAATGCCGATGCTCCGCCGATTGACCGCGCCCACGCCAGTCCATCGAGAGCATCCTCAACGCAGAGCATGGAGGGCGTATTTATTGTCTCGCCACGAAAGATTCCCTCATTGAGCTTACCGCCCTTGGTCAAACGGAAGAGCTTCGGCAGTGGCCAGGCCGGTGTGTAGGATTGGAGACGCGCTATAGCGCGTGGCGACAGCGCAATCATCCCATGCGCTGCTTCACCACCAAGTGCCTTCTGCCACGACCACGTGACCACATCCAATTTTTCCCATGATATTTCCATACAAAAAACTGCCGAAGTCGCATCGCAGATCGTCAAGCCAGCACGATTTTCCGAAATCCAATCACCATTGGGTACCCGTACGCCGCTCGTCGTTCCGTTCCAAGTGAATACAACATCGCGGTCGCAATCTGCTGAAGACAGGTCCGGCAGCTCGCCATATGGGGCCTCGAAGAGGCGCAGGTCTTCGAGCTTGAGATGCTTCTCTGCGTCAACCGCCCATGTCCTTCCGAAGTTTTCCCATGCCAATACATCGACCCCGCGGGCACCAAGCAATGACCACATCGCCATCTCTAAAGCGCCGGTATCAGAGGCGGGTACGACGGCAAGCACGTAATCAGACGGAAGACCCAGCAGCGCATGGCTCTCGTCGATCACGGCTTTCAGCTTCGCCTTACCGTTGGTCGAACGATGAGACTGGCCGAGCAAGGCATCGTTTAGAACGTCCAGCCTCCAACCGGGCCGTTTGGCGCAGGGACCAGAAGAAAATTCGGGGCGCTTGGGTCGCGTTCTGGGCTGTGACATGGTCGCACTCGTTACATTTGCCTGCCGGAAAATTGTTCCCGTATTGCGGGGAGCGGAACATTATGAGTGCATGCACGGCAGGTCAACGCGATTATTGTGCAGCGCAGCAAAGCGT
>CAXGSZ010000256.1:0-4701 GCA_964012455.1 uncultured Alphaproteobacteria bacterium | reverse complement strand
CAATCTTCCGGTGTGCCGACGATCTGAATCTTAACATAGAACTCGGTCATCTTCTGACGCGCGCTGTCGTCCTTCAGTTTGGAGTAGGTCTTCGCCATCTTGCCGTAGGACTCGTAACCTTTGACGCTAGCGAGATGCCCGTCCGAGAACTTGTAATGTGAGTCGATAGAATCCCACTTTGCGCCAAGGTACTGCATGGCGCGTTCCCGCGCTTCGTCTCGCGTCTCCGCACAGGAGACATTGGTAAGGACGACCGGCGGTGGCGGATTGTGGCCGACGCTCTCGGCGATGCTTCGGTAATCGTGGATATCGGCTGCGGCCTTGCTCCATTCGTTTTGCATGATGACCATCATGCCGAAACCGAGCTTGGCCATGATCTCGGCTGATTCCGGACTGACCGAGGAGGCGTAAAACCGGCGTTCTGGATTAGACATCGGCCGCGGCCGGATCGACATCCTGGGAATTTTGTAGAACTCGCCATCCCATTCGAAGACTTCGTCCCGTAGTGCGGTTGTTACCAGCTGGGCGGCCTCGGCAAAGCGTGGGCGCGCCTCCTCCATCGGTATCCGGAAGCCTGCGTATTCGACACTAGCCGCTCCCCGTCCGAACCCGAACATGCAGCGACCACCACAAAGGAGATCAAGATACGCGATTTGTTCCGCAACGCGGATCGGATCATGCCACGGTAAGACGATAACGCATGTGCCGAGCGTGATCTTCTTGGTTTTTGCGGCGTAGTAGCTCAATAGCTGCAAGGGGTGTGGCGACATCGAATAGCCGGTGAAATGGTGTTCCAGCCCGAACAGGGAATCGAAACCGAGCGGTTCCGCCAAATCGGCTCGAGCCAAGTGGTCAGAGAGGACCGCCGCGTCAGAGCGTCCCGGTTCCGCCAATACGCTGATATCTGTACCGACTTTCATGCCGTATCCCTTTCGTCGTGACAGCCATGCCGAATATTACGCTAATACCTCCTATAGAGATGTCTCCGCCGCGCACTTCGTCCACCGAAGCTGCAAGGTTGATTTCCCACGGAGGTGTATGTCCATGAAAACCGACGTACATTAACGGAACGTGCCGGTAGTGGCGTGCCGAACAGGAGACATCGATGGCGCATGAAGACCTGCCCTTTTCGGGCGTCAGGGTATTGGACCTCAGCCAGGGCGTGGCCGGACCTTATTGCGGGATGCATTTTGCGCGCAACGGTGCGGATGTGGTGAAGCTTGAGCCGCCCGGCACAGGTTGCTGGAGCCGGCAACTCGGCAAGGCGATCGGTGACCAGACCGCCCACTCGGTCGTCGTTCATCGTGGCAAGCGCAGTCTCGCCGTCGATCTCAAGACGCCCGAGGGATTGGAGATCGCCAAGAAGCTCGCGGCGGAATGCAACGTGATGATCCAGAATTATAGGGTGGGTAAGCTTGCGAAGCTCGGGCTCGACTATGAGGCTGTGGCGAAGGTCAATCCCAAGGTTGTTTATGTCGCGGTCACCGGGTTCGGTCAGGAAGGCCCCCGGCGCGATCAACCGGCAACCGATTCCGTTATGCAGGCCTATACCGGGATGATGTCGATAAATCGTGACATCAACGGGTTGCCGCAACGCATTAATATGCTGGCAATTGATTTTTCGACCGGGCTTTTCGCATTCCAGGCGGCGTCGGCGGCACTGTACGGCCAGGCCGTTAAGGGCAAAGGCAAGTTGATTGAAACCAGTCTCTTGGAATCCGCTATGGTGTTTCAGGAGGCAGCGATTATGGAATCGCATCTCCAGGGCGGAGAGGCCGAGCCAATCGGCATGCCTGTCGGCAGTTTCAAGACGAAGGACGGCTATATGTCGATCAACGCCAGAAGGGATCCGCATTTCTGGAAGTTCTGTAAGTTGATTGGGAAGGAAGAATGGATCGATGATCCACGATTTGTGGACGCTCGCAGTCGCGTCGAGAACCGAGATGAACTGCTCGCCCAAATCCGGCCGATCGTCAAAACAAAGACCAGCGACGTGTGGAACAAATTGATTTCTGAAGCGGATATCCTGAACGCGAAGGTACAGACGCATCTCGATCTTTTTGATGACCCGCAGGTTCGTGCCATAGATGCATTACGCTGGGTCGAGAACGATACGCTCGGCCGGGTCCCCATGGCTTCGGTTCCAGGACAACCAATACCCGCGACGGACGACCCTCTGACTCATAGCCCGCATCTTGGGGAACACAACGAGGAAGTTCTCGCGGAACTAGGGTACTCGTCCGCAGATATCGATGCATTGAATGCAAGGGGCGTGATTGGTGTGTTTGCGGAGAAGGATGCGGCATGAACGGCGCCGGTAGGGAGACGATGCGAAACTTACGAGTCGACGCGAACCGTCTGTGGGACAGCCTCATGGATATGGCGAAGATCGGTGCTTTGCCCGACGGCGGATGCTGTCGTTTGGCGCTGACCGACGAAGACAAGGAAGGGCGAGATCTCTTCGTGGCCTGGGCGCGCGACGCCGGTTGCGACGTGTCGGTCGACCGCATGGGTAATATTTTCGCACGACGGCCCGGACGCGATGACAGCCTACCACCGATTGTGACCGGCAGCCATCTCGACACGCAGCCCCATGGCGGTAAGTTCGACGGTGTGTACGGTGTCCTCGCTGGCCTTGAGGTCATCCGAAGTCTCAACGATCATGGTGTCGAAACCGAGGCGCCGATCGAAGTCACCGTCTGGACCAATGAGGAAGGCAGTCGGTTCGCCCCGTCGATGGTGGCCAGCGGGGTCTTCGGCGGCAAGTTCGATCTCGATGACGCCCTCGCCATCGAGGCCTCGGATGGCAAGTCGATTGGCGCGGAGCTGGCCCGCATCGGGTATGCGGGAGACTTGCCGTGCGGCGGCCGCCCCTTCGGCGCCTTCTTCGAGGCGCATATCGAACAAGGCCCAATACTCGAGGCCGAGGCCAAGACAATCGGCGTCGTCACGGGTGCGCAAGCGCAGCGGTGGTTCGACGTTACCTTGATCGGTCAGGACAGTCACGCGGGTACCACTCCGATGCCAATGCGCAAGGACGCGATGTTCGGTCTTGCGAGGATAGTCTCCGCGATCGAAGACATGGTCGCAGAATTTGCGCCGGAAGCGGTCGGCACGATCGGCGAAGTCATGGTCTCTCCGAATTCCCGCAACACCGTTCCGGGCCGCGTCGACTTCACCATTGATATCCGGCATCCGGAGGAGGCGCCACTCGCCGAAATGCATCGAGAGGTCCAAGCCCTTCTGGAGAAAGTTTCCGAGGAGTACGAACTAGAACTTGATGCGCGTGTCGTGTCGGATGTGCCAAAGATTGATTTCGATCCGGACTGTATCGATGCCGTACGCGAAGCCGCGACGGAGCTCGGCTTGCCCGCGCGCGAGATTCTTTCCGGCGCTGGCCACGATGCGATGTATATCGGGAATGTAGCGCCAGTCTCCATGATCTTCGTGCCTTGCGAGGGCGGCCTCAGCCACAATGAGGCGGAGACGGCGACACCGGAAGATCTTGGCGCCGGATGCGACGTGCTCATGCATGCGATGCTCTCCCGTGCCGGTGTGGCGGACGGATAGGCTCAGTTAGAACGGACGAACACTCATCTTCTTCGCAAGCGAAACGATCGAAGATCTATCTGCTCGGTACGGCAGGGCCTATCGCATTTTAGTGATGATGGCGGGCATGGCGGCTTCCTTCACGATGGTCGTCTCCGGTACGATCGTGAACGTCGCGGTGCCCAGCGTAATCGGTGCGTTTGGCATTGGCTTGGATCAGGCACAGCTGATCACCACAGGCTTCAACATAGCGATGGTGACGAGTCAGTTGCTGAATGCTTGGTTGGTGGCCGCTTTTGGCCAGCGCTTCGGCTTCCTATTAGCAGCTGCCGTTTTCACACTGGGGAGCATTATCGGAGGGCTTGGCCAGACTTTCGACATGATCGTTGTAGGTCGAATTCTTCAAGGAGTGGCGGCCGGTATTATCCAGCCCCTCGTCATGGTCGTTGCGTTTCAGGTATTTCCGGCGGACCGGCGTGGCTATGCCATGGCGATATACTCGATGGGGATATTCCTTGCTGTGGCCGCCGGCCCTGTCTTCGGTGGTATCGCCATCGATCTGCTGCACTGGCGCTATATTTTTTGGGCGCCGTTGCCCGTAATCGGCTTCGCGGCGCTCATGGGATGGATATTTGTACCGCAGGCGCCGAGTAAAATGCGCAAGTCCTTCGACTGGATAGGGTATATCCTGCTTCTGATTTCGGTTTATTGCTTGGTCACGGCGATAACCGAGGGCAACCGCGAGGGATGGACATCAAGCTATATCCTCGGGCTTTTCCTCGTTGGCATTACGGCAGGCGCGACGCTGATCTGGACGCAATTGCAGGATTGGTCGACGTTAATCGATCTCTCGCTTTTTCGGTACAAGCAATTCGCAATGACCGCACTGATCGCTTTTGTTTTCGGCGTTGGGAATTTTGGTACGGGCTACGGTGTTCCCGTTTTCGGCCAATTGATTCAGGGCATGACGCCGATCGTCGCGGCGCTGATGATGTTGCCCTCGGCCCTATTGATCGTCGTGACGCTGCCGTTCACAGGAAAGCTAGCCGACAGTATTCCTGCGCATATCGGTATATTGATAGGCTTGTTTCTATTCGCGGTGGGCACAATACCGATGGGTGGTGCTGACGTTAACACGCCGTTCCTGTGGAT
>CAXGSZ010000255.1:0-4706 GCA_964012455.1 uncultured Alphaproteobacteria bacterium | reverse complement strand
CGGTGGACATGGCTATTATGGCGGTTCCGGAATCGCTGGCCCTGGAAACCGCGGAAGCCTGCGCGCGTAAGGGTGTAAAGGCGATCGTCACACTTACTTCTGGTTTCGCGGAGGCAGGTGAGCAAGGTGCGGCCAATCAAGAACGACTGCGAGATATCGCCAAGGAAGCCGGGATGCGAATTGTCGGCCCGAATTGTCTCGGTTATTTCAATCCGAAGAACGGTGTCTACGGCACATTCTCGACGAGTTTCACACATGGCATGCCGAAGGTTGGTAATGTCGGTATGGTCAGCCAGTCCGGCGCGTTCGGCTCGCACTGCTTTGTGCTCGCGCGGGAAAAAGGAATCGGATTTTCCTATTGGGTCACCACGGGCAACGAGGTCGATGTGGATGTCGCTGAATGTATCGCGTTCATGTCACAGGACCCAGGTACCGACGTGATTTGCGCCTATATCGAGGGTTGCAAGGATGGCGCTCGTCTCGAGGAAGCGCTTCGTCTTGCCTATGAGTCGCGAAAACCCGTCCTCATCCAGAAGGTTGGCCGATCCGAAGTCGGTACCGCAGCGGCGGCCTCACATACCGCTTCGCTGACCGGCGCGGATCAGGTCTATGATGCGGTCTTCGAACGCTATAACGCCTTCCGTTGTCGCACGGTCGACGAGCTCATCGATATTACCCACGCAGCCAGTAACGGCGTTCTCCCGAAGGGCCGCAATGTGGCCGTCGGTTCAATCTCGGGCGGTGCTGCCGTAATGATGGCGGATGCCGCATCGGAAGCCGGCCTTGAGATGGAGCCCCTTTCAGATGAATCGCAAAAACGGTTGAAAGAGCTGATCCCCTTCGCAGGCACACGTAATCCGGTTGATTTCACCGCGATGGTCTATAATGATCTGTCGCTTATCACCAAGAACTTCGACGTTATCCTCAGCGAGGGAAAATATGACGCTATCGTCGGATTCTTCGCTTTCCTCGCCTATTCGGAAGGTCTTTCCGAATCCATTATCGAGAAGTTGAAGCCAGTTCGCGAGAAATTCCCGGATGCGCTCATCATCATGTCGGTGACAGGGCCCAAGCACGTGCTCGACAAATTCGAGGAGGCCGGCTTCCCGTGTATTTCAGAACCCTATCGCGCACTCGAAGTCGTGTCGGCCCTCGCCACTATCGAGGAGGGGTTTCAGAAAGGCCTGCCCGATGTCAGCGATCTGCCGGACGCACCGACGCTTGAAGCTGGCAAGTACAACGAGATGGAAGCCAAGGCAATTCTTGCCGAGGCGGGCGTCCCTTCAGCTCAGGAGAAGCTGACACACAGTGCCGACGACGCAGCGGCGGCGGCATCCGAAATCGGCTATCCCGTTGTAATGAAAATTGTGTCACCCGATATCCTCCACAAAACAGAGATTGGCGGCGTTGCCCTGGGGTTGGCGGACGATGGGGCGGTAAAATCTGCCTATAACGAGATTATGGAGCGGGCAAAAGCTGCCTATCCGGACGCGAAGATTGACGGCATCATGGTCGGCCAGATGATATCCGATGGTACCGAGATGATCCTCGGCGTGCAGAGCGATCCGGTCTTCGGTCCAGTGGTCATGGCGGGCCTTGGTGGCATCTTTACCGAGGTCCTGAAGGACGTAACTTTCAAGCGTGCCCCGTTCGGCAAACGGGAAGCACTGGAGATGATCGACCGCCTTAAAGGAGCGGCTGTCCTGAGAGGCGCCCGGGGTTCCGCGAAGGCAGATGTGGATGCTGTGGCCGAGGCCATCGCTCGACTATCCGTCTTCGCCGCGAAGAACGCGGATGCGCTCGATAGTATCGACGTCAATCCGCTTCTCGTCCTGCCGGAAGGCAAAGGTGCGGTTGCCCTCGACGGGTTGATCGCGACGAAATAGCTTATGCCCAATCACCCGATACGTTACCTCAATGAGGCTGCGCTCGACGGACTAGGCCTCGGGATGAGCGACATCGTCGACATCCTGGAAGCGCTGTTCCGCGAGAAGGCCAAGGGCGAGTTGTTGATGCCGCCGAAGATATTCTTCCATCGGCAAGGTCCGCGGTTCTATAGCGCCATGGCGAGTGCCGCACCGTCACTTGGCTACGCAGGTTGTAAATGGCAAAGCGGCGATCCGGACAACCCAGCCCGAGGTCTACCATATATCCAGGGTCTTTATGTCCTGACGGAAGATGCGACTGGACAAATGGTAGCGCTCATGGATGCAAAGTGGATCACCGGTCGCCGGACCGCTGCTGCGTCCGCGCTCGTCGCCAGATATCTCGCCAAACAAGACGATAAGACCCTCGCCATCTTGGGTTGCGGCCTACAAGGACGCGCCCACCTTGAAGCTATAAAGGGCGAAGTGCCGTCTCTCATCTATTGCAAGGCATTCGATATCGTTCCCGAACGGCAAGACGCCTATGTAGCGGAAATGGATGGCCGGTTCGACGTTTCGCTCGAAGGTACCGCATCGGCCGAAGATACCGTGCGTGGCGCGGATATCATTGTAACAGGCGGACCGATTACCGAAGATCGGTCACCCACCCTACAGTCGGATTGGGTATCTCCCGGCGCGCTGCTCATTACGATCGATTATGACTCCTACGTCACTGATGCATGCATCGACGCCATGGATGTCATCCTCACCGACGATCGTGGCCAGATGGAAGACGCGCGGATCAACGAAGGGAAATTTCTGGGTGTCTCACGGATTGATGCAGACAACGCAGAACTTGTCGCTCAAGGCAAAGGGAAACGCGCTAACGACGATCAGCGTATCCTGGCTTTTAATCTCGGTATTGCGCTCGAAGACGTTGCAACCGCCGCGGAAATATTCCGGCGCGCCGAGGAGACTAGTGCCGGCATAGTGCTGGACGCCTAGTCTCATCTCTCCTGATCCTCATCGCAGAGAATGCGCTCCGCCGCGCCATCGAAGTCCTAGAACGGCACTAACCGGAGCGAGCGCTGGAAAGCGTCTCGATTGCTAATTGGACATTTAAAGTCGAATTGCGCCTCTAACCCGATTGGAGTGAGTCTAAATTTTTTCCTGGCTGGTCGATTTTCCCCGAATTCCGCTCGATTTCCCGGGTGGATAGGTTAGATAGACTGTTGGAATTTCGAACGCCGGTTTGCCTCCGCTGCCGGAACAAGGAGAATATAACCCATGAGTGACTATGACGTTATCGTCGTCGGCGCAGGCAACGCAGCTTTTTGCTCCGCTTTCGCCGCGGCCATTGACCAAGGGGCAAAGGTGGCCGTTCTCGAACGTGCGCCTGAAGACGACTTTGGAGGCAACAGCCGATACACTGCCGGTGCTATTCGGTTCGCGCACAACGGCTTGCAAGACCTTACAACCGTCATGGACCTCAACCCCGAGGAAATCGAAAGCACGGATTTCGGCGTATATACAGCGGATGACTTTTACGACGACATGTACCGCGTCACGAACTATCGATGTGACGCCGACCTGGTCGAGGTGTTAGTTACACAGAGCCTGCCAACACTCCAATGGATGCGTGAAAAAGGAGTGCGGTTTCAGCCCAGCTATGGACGTCAGGCATTCAAAGTTGACGGCAAGTTCAAATTCTGGGGTGGGCTTTGTGTTGAGGCCTGGGGCGGTGGCCCCGGTCTCGTCCAGACGGAATTGGAAATTGCTCAGAAAAATGGCATCGATGTTCTCTTCGAATGTCGAGTTTTATCCCTGCTTTACGATGACGAGAAGGTCTACGGCGTCAAAGTGCGTCAACAGGGTAAGGTGAAAGAATTAACTGCGAAATCCGTAGTGCTTGCCGCAGGTGGCTTCGAAGCGAACGCAGAAATGCGTACCCGCTATCTCGGTCCCGGTTGGGAATTGGCGAAGGTTCGCGGTACCCGTTACAACACCGGCGATGGCATTCGCATGGCGCTGGACATCGGGGCGATGCCCTACGGAAATTGGTCCGGATGTCATTCGGTCGGATGGGACTTCAACGCCCCTCCCTACGGCGATCTCGAAGTTGGTGACAATTTCCAGAAGCATAGCTATCCGCTTGGAATTATCGTGAATGCGGACGGCAAGCGTTTCGTTGACGAAGGCGCCGATTTCCGGAACTACACCTACGCGAAGTATGGTGGTGAAATTCTTAAGCAGCCGAACCAACTCGGTTGGCAGGTGTTCGACCAAAAGGTCGTCGACAAACTGCGCGACGAATATCACATCCGTCAAATCACCAAGGTAACGGCAGATACGATCGAGGAGTTGTCCACGAAGCTGGAAGGCGTGAACGCGGCCCAATTCGTCAAAACTGTTGAAGAGTTCAACGACGCGGTCATGGACGATGTGCCCTTCAATCCGACCGTGCTCGACGGGCGCGGCACGAAAGATCTCGATGTTCCGAAAACGAACTGGGCCAACAAGCTAGATGCCCCCCCCTACGAGGCCTACCAGATTACGTGCGGCATCACTTTCACCTTTGGCGGATTGAAGGTAGACCCCGGCTCCGGCCAGGTGGTTGATACGGATGAGCATCCTATACCCGGCCTCTATGCGGCGGGCGAGCTCGTTGGCGGCCTATTTTTCTTCAACTACCCAGGCGGCACGGGGCTGACCTCCGGCGCCGTGTTCGGAAGACTCGCGGGAACATCCGCCGGCGCGGCTTCTAAGGCATAGACAAACCTGACATTAAAGGAACAGGGCGAGCGCAAGTATCGCCCTGTTCTTAACGTCCTCTGATTGGCT
>CAXGSZ010000254.1:0-4733 GCA_964012455.1 uncultured Alphaproteobacteria bacterium | reverse complement strand
AATTGCTTTCAGTTCGGAGCCAAATGCAAACGTGCCTCCGGCCCAACCGTAGTATAGCGGCTTTTCGCCCATTCGATCTCTTGCGAGGTACAATCGGCGTAGCTCTTTATCGTAAATCGCGACCGCAAACATGCCGTCGAGACGCCCGAGTGCGGTCTCAACACCGACACGTTCGACCAATGACAACAAGACCTCTGTGTCGGAGTGCCCATTCCAGTGGCCAACGCCTTCGCGTTCCAATTCGCGGCGTAATTCGCGAAAATTATAAATTTCGCCATTAAATACACCTACATAACGGTCGCTTGCCGATGTCATTGGCTGCGCTCCCGCCGGGCTTAAATCCTGAATGGCGAGACGCCGGAAACTGAGCGCCAGGCCACAATTTTTATCTATAAAGGAACCGTCGTCATCGGGTCCTCGATGCTGCAACGCATCAGCCATGCGAATGGCCGCGCGTTCCAGCTCAACCTGCGAGCTCTCGCGCTTCGGATCAATCAGCCCGGCGATGCCACACACAATCAAAGCTCGTTGGGCGAGGTGTCGAACGCCTCGCAGCATGCGTCGATGAAATCGGCTGCATTGTCGCCGTGGGAGAAAAGGCTCGCGACATATCTTCTAAACCACGGCGACCCCAAACCAGCGCCCGCTCGGCGTCGCACATAGTGCCACGCACGGCCTGCCGCGCGGCGGCACGCGAAATGCTGCAAAGTGGTATCCGTATCCTCGTAATCCCGGAGAAACAATGCCAGAGCCCTGGTGACACGCTGCAATTGCCGCGCTTCGTTGTTGGAAAGACGTTCCGCCTGTTCGGGTATAAAGGCGATCGGTGCGTCAACCCGCAGTATCGGCCAGCGCCGCGCAAGCCGAAGTGTCATGGAGTATTCCTGCGAGTGGACAACGCGTTCATCGCAGCCACCCGCCTCCCGCACCGCCACAGTGCGCACCAGGCATTGAGTCGGATTGAACAGAGAGTTCTTCATCGCCAACCGCAGCGCATCGACCAATTCTTCAGTCGCGGGGTTTGCGACACGCTCCATCAGGTTGATCTCGTTTTCGTCGGCATAATACGTCACATTTCCATATGCGAGGCATGCATCGCTGGCATCGAGAGCTCTTAGCAGCGTTTCGGTTGCTGCGTCAGCGATCAAGTCATCCGCATCGACAAATTTTATGTAAGGCTGATCAGCTAACGCAATACAGGCGTTTGTGGCGCCAGCCGATCCCCTATTCGATTGGCTTTCAACGACGACGTTTTGCCAGTCCGCAGTCAACTCGCGAACGAGTTCAAGCGAACCATCCGTCGACCCATCATCGACAAAAACGAACTGACGAGGGAAGTTTCCGGTTTGGCGGGAAATCTGACGCAAGACAACGGGCAGATGCGGCGCCTTGTTAAAAACGGGCACCAAAAAACTGACGCCGGGCAGCTCCACCATCGCTATACCTCAAATCCCGCCGTGGCGAAGATGATGCTCGATGTGATGCATACGGTCGTGACCCCAGTACCCTTCCTCATCTACAAAAATGAAGGGAGACCCAAATGCCCCTCGGTCAATCGCTGTCTGTGTCTCCCGCTTCAATCGGTCCTTCACCGCAACGTCCTGTGTCGCCGCTCCCGCCGCTGACGGATCGATCCCAAGATCTTCTGCGACGGCCGCCGCGGCCTCCACCGGACTCATATCGCGACCTTGTCCCCAATACGCGTGATAAATAGCCTTCGCGAAAGCAACGGCTTTTCCCGTATCCTTGTCCAACAACCAGTAAAACACCCGCATCGCCGCAAGTGAATTCATCGGCGCGACGTCGGGTTTGGTTAACGGAACGTCCATGAGTTTCGCACACCGAGCGACATCGCGATACATGTAGTCGCCCTTCATGGGAATTGTCATCATCGGCGCGCTATTGGTTACCTTGAAGATCGCACCCAGCATGAACGGGCGCCAATTCACAGTGCGGCCATGCCTGGCCGCAAGGTCGTCGATCTCCAAACTCGCGAGATAACCATAGGGACTAGCAAATTCGAAGTAGAAGTCGATCGTTTTGGTCATTTCTTGCAGGTTCCCGTTTCGACGGTGCCCTACCAAGCGATTTCTTCGCCGGTGTAATCGTAAAAACGGCCGTTATCGGTCGACGAGAGTCCCCGAACCACGCGCCGAATGCCGGATGCACTGTCCGGAACCGCGACCGCCGCCGTCGGCCCTCCCATATCCGTCCGGACCCAGCCGGGGTGCATCGAGACGCAAATCACACCGCGTGGCGCAAGCTCGAGCGACAAGCTTACCATGGCGGCATTGAGCGCCGCCTTCGTCGACCGGTATGGGTAATAACCTCCGCCGTTACTTGCGATACTACCCATGACGCTCGAAACGAAGACCATTGTCTTGCCGTCAGATGCCGCAACGTTTTCCGCTACCGCCTCGGCTACCCGAATGGGCGCAAGGGTATTTACGCGGAATACATCCTCCCATAATGCATAGTCGATCCTTCCAATGGCAGAATCCCGCTGCCCGATCACGCCGGCATTATTTATCAAAACGTCGATTGGTCGATCCTTCAGGTGCATCGCGAGATCGCATACATCCTCCGGATCTGTCACGTCCAACTTTATCGCATCAATCATTCCCGCGCCTGCCGGATCACGACAGGTCCGAATTACCTCCCAACCGTCGTCGGCGTACTGATCCGCGAGTTCACGCCCAATGCCTCGACTGGCACCGGTGATGAGAACTGTTGCCATTAGCCCACGCCTCCGCCATCGCGCGTTGTAACCTCGATTTCGATTTTCATTCGCGGATCGACCAATTGCGCAACGATAAAGGTGTTGGCCGGGCGCACGTCGCGACAGTACTCACCAATAATGTCGAACGTCTGTTCGTAGTAGGCACGATCGGCGATATAGATCACGATGCGGACAACGTCTTCAAAAGTTGCCCCAAGCTCCGTAAACCCCCGATTCATATTTTGAAAGGCGTGATGCGTCTGCTCGACGATATCGTCTGCGATCGTATCCTTCTCATAGTCGAACCCGACGCATCCGGACATAAACACCATATCGCCGTCGCGTGCGCCGCGCGCATAACCGCCCCATTCTTCAAATCGGGATCCGGTGAAATATCTTTTGCGGGTCATCCCTTAGTCCTTAGTAGGGTGTGCCGTCTTAGTGGACGAACTTTCCATCCCGCAGCAACATATCGATATCCGGGTAGTCAACGCCATCCTTTGGCGGCCGGTTACCTATCTCCAGATAGAGCACGTCGGCTTCGGTCTTGTTCACCGGATGATGTCCGTTGGCCTCATTCGCGGGGAAACCAGCAACCTTGCCAGCGCTTAGGACCTCTTCACCCACGTCGGTGATCAGTGTCACCTTGCCCTCGAGGATGCAGACGAACTCGTCGGAATGCGAGAGCCAGTGCCGTTGTGCCGACGCCGCGCCCGGCTTCAGCGTGACGAGATTGACACCTAAATTATTGAGGCCCAGGACATCTCCAATCTTCCGTTTTTCCCGGCAGATACACATCGCCTTGAGCTTTACGGGATAAATCGTCGTCAGGCTTGCGTCGACCGTCATGAGGTCGAGCGTTTTGGTATCTGCCATTATTTCGTCTCCTCGAAGAGTTCGCGACCGATCAGCATTCTTCGGATTTCGCTGGTGCCCGCACCGATTTCATAGAGCTTTGCATCGCGCAGCAGGCGCCCCGTCGGGCTTTCGTTCACATATCCCATGCCACCGAGCGATTGAATGGCCTCGAGTGTCATCCAAGTCGCCTTCTCGGCCGTGTACAATAGCACCCCCGCGGCATCCTTACGTGTCGTATCGTTCCGATCGCATGCTTTTGACACAGCATAAGCGTACGCCTTACAGGCATTCATAGTTGTGTACATGTCGGCAAGCTTGCCCTGCATCAGTTGGAACTTGCCGATCGGCTGCCCAAACTGTTCACGCTCGTGGACATACGGCACGACCACGTCCATGCATGCCTGCATGATACCGAGTGGTCCGCCGGACAGCACAAGGCGCTCGTAATCCAAGCCGCTCATCAGAACGCGTACGCCACCGCCAACGTCGCTAAGCACATTCTCCTCGGGCACTTCGCAATTCTCAAAGATGAGCTCCCCCGTGCTGGATCCGCGCATGCCGAGCTTGTCGAGCTTCTGCGCCACACTGAATCCCGGAAAATCCCTTTCGATGATAAAGGCGGTAATGCCGTGCTGTTTTTCTTCGGGATTCGTCTTGGCATATACGACCAACACGTCCGCATCCGGCGCATTGGTGATCCAAAACTTATTCCCGTTGAGAATATAGCGATCGCCCTTCTTCTCAGCCCGCAGCTTCATCGAGACGACGTCGGAACCGGCGCCAGGCTCACTCATGGCGAGAGAACCGACATGTTCTCCTGAAACCAGCTTCGGCAAGTATTTCTGCTTCTGCGACTCATTGCCATTGCGCCGCAATTGGTTAATGCAAAGATTAGAATGCGCACCGTAGCTCAGCCCGACGGAACCTGAGGCGCGGCTCAGTTCCTCAACCGCGATGACATGCTCCGTATAGCCCATCCCGGCACCGCCATATTCCTCCTCCACGGTGATACCATGCAGCCCGAGTGCGCCGATCTTCGGCCACAAATCACGTGGAAAGGTATCGGTGCTGTCGATTTCCGCCGCTCGCGGCGCCACTTCATTCGCAGCGAAACTGGGACCGTATCGCGCATCATGTCAGCGGTATCACCGAGCCC
>CAXGSZ010000253.1:0-4734 GCA_964012455.1 uncultured Alphaproteobacteria bacterium | reverse complement strand
CGGCGAAAGCGGGTGTAATCGGTCTGACCAAATCGCTCGGGAAGGAATTGGCCGAGACGGAAATCCGGGTCAACTGCGTGACACCCGCAGTGGCGCGAACGCGAATTTTCGATCAGATGTCCAAAGAACATATCGATTATATGCTATCTAAAATTCCGATGGGTCGTTTCGTTGCGGTAGAGGAAATTGCAGCGCTCGTGGCCTGGTTGGCGTCTGACGAGTGTTCGTTTTCGACTGGTGCGGTTTTTGACATTACGGGCGGACGTTCGACCTATTAGTCACGTAATATTTTGAGAGTCGCCGATCTCGTGTCCATTTATCAAAGAAGAAGTGTTCAAATTGGGTTTGGAGAAAGCCAGATGTCTGATATCGGCGGTGTCGAATACTACGGGAATGATCCCTTCCTAAGTGCTTTGAAGAACCAGCAGCAGCGCGCGCTCGACATTTCTGCGCAGTGGAATCGTAAGACACAGGCGCTTTTGGACGATTTGGGCTTTGGCTCTCGCCAACATTAAGGTCTCAAAGGATAACTTTCGGCGGTCGGCCAGTTAGCAGGTGAGCCTGCCGAGGCAGACAGTTTTGCGGTAAGTCGTTTCAGCGAGACGATAACGAAGTTTCGACCTGTGTACGTCGGCCGGAACCTCACAGGGAAGAGGTCAACCGCGAAGCGCAGCAGCGCCTGTCGCAAAAAAAACGTCGCCACCCACGACAGTAGAGAACGTGCTGGTGGAAGAAGCTGGTCCGTTGTTCATCGTAATGGGACAGGAGAAGCAGGAAATCGGTCTCTCAGATCCACTCGATCGGGGCGATAATGAAACGGCAGCCGGGCGCGAGCTCGGACAAATTCTCGATCTGTTTTCCTGTTTCCGTTTATGAAGTACCCTGAACAACGGGCCTGCCAGAAGATGGCGCGTGCTAGACGGCCGGCAGCACCTCGAAGGTTGTGCGCGTAAAGGTCTCGACGTAGTCGATCAGACGATCGCAAGCTGTGGCGGCTGCTTCTGGGTCGGCGGCGGCAATCGCGTCCGCCAAGTCCGCATGCAGACGGGCTGCGAGCGATAGATCCGCGGCCTGCTTGTAGTGCATATACCAAAAGCGGCGGGACAACCCGTGGGTCAGGCCAATGGCCCGATTTGCGTACTCATTGTGAGCGGCGGTTGCGATAAGATTGTTCAAGGCATCGTCCAGACGCATGAAACCAAGCTCGTCGTTCTCGCGTTGCGCGCGACGCATACCTTCCGCAATTTCGCGAAACTTCACTCTTTCGTCGCGTGTAGCGCGAACCGCGCCGGTTCGCGCGAGCAGGCGCTCGAGCTCGCGTCGTACCTCGAGCAGCAGCAACTGGCTGCGCGGATTGATCTCGGTGACCAGAATGCCCTTGCGCGGTAGAATTTTGACGAGACCTTCGCGTGCTAGCCGCTGCAAAGCTTCACGTACCGGCGTTCGGCCGATATCGAGACGACCTGCCAGTGCAGTCTCCGAAATTATGTCGCCGGGCGCGAGGCGCAGCGTTACAATCAGTTCTTCCAATGTTTCATAGGCGCGATCCGTCATTGTTCGGGTGGGCGGGAACTCGAATATTCTATTGTATTCAATCATTTGCTGCACGGGGTCCCGCCGACGATGGGAGTGGACGTGAATTTACCGTTTGGAGGGCGAACTCTCCATAGATTTTGCCTTCCAGGCGGTCGTTAGAACGCCCGGTCGATCGAGAAGTCGATCGCTTCGATCATCGCCGCCTTTGCATCGCCATCCGGGAAGATACCGAGTGTATCGCGCGCGATTGCGCCGAAATGCCGAGCTCGCTCGATGGTATCGCCGAGGGCGCCGTGCTTCTCCATAAGAGAAATTGCCTGCTCGAGATCGCCCTCTTCCTGTTCCAGATTCTCCAAGGTGCGTCGCCAGAAAACCCGTTCCTGATCGTCTCCCCGGCGCCATGCGAGCACAACAGGCAGGCTGATCTTGCCTTCACGGAAATCATCGCCAACGGTCTTGCCGAGAGCTGCCTGATCCGCCGAATAGTCGAGTGCATCGTCCACCAACTGGAACGCTATTCCCAGGTTCATGCCATAGCTTTCAAGCGCTTCTTCCTCGGCGCTTGGTCGTTCTGCGACAACGGCGCCGATCCGTGCCGCGGCGGCAAAGAGCGTGGCGGTCTTTGAACGGATGACCTCGAGATAGGCTTCTTCACTTGTTTCGGTATCGTTGGTCGTTAGCAATTGAAGCACTTCGCCTTCGGCGATGACGGCCGATGCGTCGCTCAAAATCTTGAGGACCTTGATGGATCCATCGTTGACCATGAGTTGGAAGGCCCGAGAGAACAGAAAATCCCCAACCAGGACCGAAGCTTCGTTTCCCCACAACGCGTTGGCGCTTTCTTGGCCGCGTCGCAGCATTGATTCGTCGACGACATCGTCATGAAGAAGTGTCGCCGTGTGGATGAATTCGACACAAGTTGCGAGTGTGATGTGCCGTTCACCTTGATAATTGCAGAGATGCGCAGCGGCAAGCGTCAGCATGGGCCGAAGCCGTTTTCCCCCCGCGGCGACTATATGCCCGGCCAGCTGTGGGATCAGGGGCGCACGGCTTTCCATCTTTTCGACGATCAGGCGATTTACCCGCCCCAAATCTTCGGAAACAATGTTTTCAATCGCATCAAGTGAGGGCTTCGCTCCATCCTTGCGCGATTCGTCCAGGCTAACGACAATGGCCAAGGGCCATACCCTCTTGTTTATTCCGGTACCAAGAGGCACCGAGCATAGTTGATGGCCGATGCGGGTCAAGGGCAGGTGCCCGTGGGGAAATGCGATGAAGGAACTGGTAAGAACCAACGATTCGGTCAGAATTTCATGGCTGAAGTCGCTTCTCGCCAAAGGCGGCGTCGAGGCGATTGTACTAGGTACACATACAAGCATCCTTGAGGGTCAGATAGGCGCGATACCGTGGCGGGTCATGGTTATTGACGAAGACTTTGAGGCTGGGCGGCGTATCCTTGCCAATGCGGAGCGCGAGATTGAAACAGGGCCCTCGGTGGATGCCTTATTGGGGAGGCGAATTGCGCTCGAGCAACCGCGGGGGGGCTATCGGGTCGCCGTTGATCCGGTACTCCTAGCGGCGGCCGTCCCGTCCGGTGCCCGTGTGCTTGACGTCGGAACGGGAGTGGGTGCGGCGGCGCTTTGTTACGCGCACAGAGTTCCCGCAGCTCACGTGACCGGGCTTGAATTGCAACCGCAATTGGCCGAATTGGCACACGCCAACGTCGTCCGCAATGAGCTCACGACGCAGGTGGATATCCTAAATGGTGACTTGCTGGCACCGCCTGAAGCGGTCTCCGCTGCGGGGTTCGATCAGGTCATGGCCAACCCGCCCTACCTGCAGGCAGGCCGTGCCGACCTGCGCATCGGTCCTGAGAAAGCGATCTCCCATGTGGAAGGCGAAGCGGTTCTTGTGGACTGGATCGACTTTTGCGTCCGCATGGCAGCCCCGCGGGGAACGATTACATTCATACATCGCGCCGACCGCCTCGATGAAATTCTGGCGAGTTTGCAAGGACGCGCCGGGGGGGCGGTCGTCTTTCCGATCTGGCCGAAGCGTGACTTGGCGCCCAAGCGCGTTCTCGTTCAGGCGCGTGTTGGGATTGCGACTCCGATGCGGATCAGCCCCGGATTGGTTCTGCATGAACCGAACGGCAGTTATACCGATCTTGCTGCGGATGTGCTGAATGAAGTGGCTGGTCTCAATCTTTAGTTGGACACCTTGGATAAGCGTGGCGGCGTTCCCAAATACGGTACAATGGCTAAAGGTACTTTCAAAATAGAAACATTGCGACGAGTGCCGATTATTGGTGCGCGTATCGCTGACCTGATAGAAGCTGCCCCGACGGTCGGCGTATTGCGACTCTCGGGCGTGATAGGCCCACCCGGCATGGGATACCGCCAGGCTCTAGCCCTTACCGAATTGGCATCGTCCATCGAGCGGGTTTTTAAGCTGCCGCGGCTTGAGGCTGTGGCGCTATTGGTCAATTCACCAGGCGGCGCACCGGTTCAGGCGGCCCTGATAGCCGGGCGAATCCGCCAGTTGGCGGTAGAGAAAGAAGTCCCGGTATACGCCTTCTGTGAGGATGTTGCTGCGTCCGGCGGATATTGGCTCGCATGCGCAGCCGAGGAGATTTACGCCGATCCGGCATCGATTGTTGGTTCGATAGGGGTGATCAGCGCTGGCTTTGGATTTCCCGAATTGCTGGAAAAATTTGGCATCGAGCGACGCATTCATACGTCTGGTGACAAGAAGGGCCTGCTCGATCCGTTTGTTGCGGAGAGACCTGACGATATCGAACGTTTGCGCGACCTTCAGGAAGATATCCACGATCAGTTTAAGGAGTACGTGCGCACGCGTCGGGGAGAGAAATTGACGGCTGACGAAGACGTCTTGTTCAGCGGTGAATTTTGGACGGGGCGGCGCGCAGAAGAGCTCGGGTTGATCGACGGTCTCGGAGATTTGCGCTCGGTGATGCGGGAGTTTTACGGCGAAAATGTCAATCTCAAAGTCGTCGGCGGACAGCGGCGCTTTGGTATTCAAAGATTTCTGGGCGGCCGCCATGATTATGTCGCGCAAGGTCTTGCGGCGGTCGAGGAGCGTTTCCACTGGAGGCGTTTCGGACTCTAGCAAGATGGCTTGTTACCATCAGGTCTGCTGTCTAAGGTCTGCCAATGTTTGGTTACAGCTTCACAAAGT
>CAXGSZ010000252.1:0-4747 GCA_964012455.1 uncultured Alphaproteobacteria bacterium | reverse complement strand
AAGTATCAAATGTCCCTCGTCCGTCGGCTACCCTTCTTTTATGGATGGGTGGTGGTTGGTGTGGCGTTTGTGACCATGGCGATTGGTGTCAATTCCCGGACGGCATTTTCACTGTTTTATCCCCCGATACTTGATGAATTCGGTTGGAGTCGCGGGGATACGGCCGCGATATTCTCACTCGGTTTCTTGGCCTCGACAGTAGCGACCCCGCTTGTAGGCCTTCTGATTGGGCGGGCAGGACCGCGTATCGCGCTGCCTCTCGGTGCGACCCTGGTCGCTGCCGGACTGCTTTTGGGCACTATCGCGACGGCCTTATGGCACTTCTATCTGACGCTCGGTGTCTTGGTCATCGGGGGAAGTATTTTCATCAGCTATATTGGGCACTCGATGTTCCTGGCGAATTGGTTTCAGCGGCGGCGTGGATTGGCTGTCGGGATTGCATTTTCCGGCGTCGGGTTTGGCGGGATCATGATGTTTCTGGGGATACAACACTTCATTGTCGAGGTCGGCTGGCGGGCCTCCTGCTGGGTGATGGCCGGGCTGCTGATTGCAGTTGTTATTCCGCTGAATTTTTTACTGCAGTGCGAGCGACCGAGTGAGCTGGGTCTTGAACCTGACGGGGCGGATCCCGGCGCGGCTGTCGACGCGACACGGGATGCGGGCATTGTCGATTACAAATGGGCCGAAACCGAATGGACCTTGCGCCGTGCGATGGCAACCGCGCGGTTCTGGTGGTTGGCTTTGGCCATGGGAACCGCCCTGTTCGCCTGGTATGCGGTGCAGGTTCATCAAAGTCAGTACCTCATACAACTCGGATTCGACGATACACAAATCGCTTTAGCGCTCGGTGTTGTCGTCATGAGCGGCGTTATTGGGCAGATCGGGCTCGGTTATCTTTCTGACCGAGCCGGTCGAGAGTGGGCATGGACACTGAGCTTGTCCGGTTACGTGCTGTGCTATGCAATCCTGCTGCTGATGAAGTCGTATCCTTCGGCGTCACTCATGTATGCTATGGTTGCGGCTCAGGGAATGCTCGGATACGGCTTGGCCTCGATGTTCGGCGCAATGCCGGCGGACTTGTTCCAGGGCCCAAGGTTTGCGGCGATTCTTGGCGTGGTAAGCGTTGCCGCCAACCTTGGGGCCGGGGTGGGGCCGTGGCTCACCGGCTACATCTACGACATGACCGGCAGCTACGACGACGCATGGTGGCTCGCGATCGTTGTTTCGATTGTATCCATAGGCGCTGTCTGGATGGCCGCACCACGCAAGGTGCGCTTGGTCGCGGGCAGGGCGGCATCCAGGAATTGAGTTAACAATCGGAAGGGTTGCAATCTGCAATCTATTGAACGCCGCGCGCTAATTTGTGCAGAATTTTGGTCCGTAATTTCGCCTTAGTGTTTAGAGCGAAGCCTAAAATCACCGCACAAATTATCGTTAAACTGATAATCGCCTGCCTGTTGGTGGGCAGAGTGCCATTGAATGGCTGATCGAAGTCGGCGGCGAGTTTTGCGGTTGGGCGTTAACCTACATCCTGATCGGCGCCGTCGTGGTAATTCCGATCTGGCCAATCGTGTATATGGTGAAAGCCGCCCGCAGTCGCGAAAAGGCTTTCCACTAATCGTTATCGTTTTCCAGGCTGGGCTGCTCGGGTTCGTGCTGCCAGACTCCCCGAGAAGCACCGATTCCGGAAAAGAAAGTTGTGATCTCTTCGAGGAACGATCGCGTGTTGGCGGCCTTGGGTGCGGTGGGCGCCACATCCCGTGGCAGGGCCCGGGCGGTCAGGCCATGCGTCGCGCGTGCCGCAAAGTCTCGCCAGATTCTCGCCGGCAGCTGTCCCCCCGTGACCTTCTTCGTTGGCCGATTGTCATCGTTCCCGACCCAAACGCCGGCGACAAGGTCAGCCGAGTAGCCGATGAACCATCCGTCACGAAAGTCCTGACTGGTTCCGGTCTTTCCAGCCACTTCGCGATCTTCCAGGCGGGCGTGACGTCCTGTGCCGTCTTTTACCGCTGTGGACAGCATACGGTTCATCCAGCCGACATCCCGTGCGTCGACAATACGGCCCAATGAATCACCGGAACGGCGGTATAGAACCTCACCACTGCTCGTACGAATTTCAGCCACGCCATATGGGAATACGCCCATCCCGCCATTCGCAAAGGGCAAATAGGCAGCCGTCATTTCAAAAAGGCTGACTTCCGATGCGCCGAGCGCCAACGACAGGTCGGGTGAGAGTTTTGCCGTAATGCCAAGGCGCCGCGCTGCCGAAACGATCTTCTCCGGGCCAACACGTCTCGCGACCTTAACGGCGACTGTGTTTATCGAGCGTGCCAACGCGCGTTCAACGGTTACATCCCCAGCGAATTTTCCATCAAAGTTCCGCGGTCGCCAGCCATCAATGTTGATTGGCGCATCGCGAATTGTATTGTCCGGCCGCAATCCGTCCTCCATCGCCGCGAGATATACGACCGGTTTGAACGCCGATCCCGGCTGCCGGAGGGCCTGGACGGCGCGGTTGTATTGGCTCGCTTTATATGAACGGCCACCAACCATTGCCCGAATAGCGCCGTCGGGCGCGAAGGCGACGAGAGCTCCTTGCCCGACAGCACGCTTCTTACCGTGCTTGGTGAGGGCCCTGCTAAGTGCCTGGTTTGCCGAAGACTGTAATGCCGGGTCGAGGGTGGTCCTCACGACGATTCCCTCCTCGAGGCGCCCGATGAAAAGCGGTATCTGGATCTGGATCCAGTCCACGAAATAGCCGGATCCCGCGTTCGGCTTGGCGAATTTGGCAAGACGGGTCGGCACCCGTTTCGCGGCTGCCGCACGTTGCCGCGTCAGGTAGCCAGCCTCCACCATATTATCGAGGACCTCGGCTGCGCGTTCACGTGCACGCCGCAAATCGTTGGTTGGTGCATAGCGTGAGGGCGCTTTTAGAAGGCCGGCCAGCAATGCCGCTTCGCTCAATGTCACGGCCCGCGCTGACTTTCTGAAATAACGCCGTGCCGCCGCTTCGACACCGTAGCTGCCGGCACCCAGATAAACCCTGTTTAGATAGAGGGCGAGGATTTGCCGTTTCTCCAGCCTGGCTTCGAGCCAGACGGCAAGCATGAGTTCCTTCAACTTGCGGATAATAGACCTTTCCGGGGTCAGCCAAAGGTTCTTGGCCAGTTGCTGTGTGATCGTGCTGCCACCCTGCACGACACGCCCGGCATGAATGTTGGCAACCAACGCCCGTGCAAAGCCGATCACGTCCATGCCGAAATGCCGGTAGAAACGCCGGTCTTCCGTTGCGAGTACTGCTTGTGGTAGATGCGCAGGCAATTCCGCGACGGTGATCATCCGTGCCCCTCCGCCGGTACGGGCAAGAGCACTACCGTCGCGTGCCAGGATGACAATTTCGGCTCGGCTGGTGGCTTGCAATAACTCCTCGGTATCCGGCAAGTCCGGCGCCAGGGCAAGGAACAGGAGAGCCCAGGCGATCCCCAGCAGTAGTAAGCCACCGGCGCAGAATTTAACGGAAAACTTAGTGATTCGTGCGACGCGCCGCATAATTCTCATATCCGAAGATGGTCATCCGCCGAACATGGAGTCTCGGTGCCGCCGATGCAACCGGTCATACCCGCATCTCGCCGCTTGTCTCGCCTCGCTGCGCCGTGCTGATGGGGCCTCAAGGGATCAACTCCGGAGTCGGTCCGGTTGGGCCCTGCCGCCACGAGAAACTGCGACCGACAACAGAATTCGAGTGCCCATAACCGTCGTGCTGATTTTTGGCTGTGCTCGCATGACTTTACGTTTCCATCACGCTGGCCCTCTACCATGGGGTTTTCCGGGGCAATCGAGAATACCCCTGTTTTGTTTTACCGGCAGGCTGAACGGATGATCGACGGTCTGATCGGAGAGATCGGTGACGAACTCGATCCGGTGTACCGGCATGTACAAGAGATTGCCAAAGGCGTGTAGGCCGGAGGTTTCGACCCCGACGACGAGCGCGAATGGCGAGCGGTCGCTAGGGAGTTGACTGTCGCATTGCCCCAATTGAACGGGGTGGTCTTCATTGGGTTGGATTTGCAGGCGAAGACCTACTACTGAGATCGAAATTCGGTGTCGCAGCTGGATTTCTTGATGCGACCGCCGGCCACCAAACTTTCCGCGACTTCCCTTCAATCGCGCGAAGCTAACTGGATGAGGCTATTGCTACCGTGGATGGATTATCGCCGCCCATTTCAATGCAGATCTGCTCGTGCCCGAAATTAGAAGGCTCAGGAACTAAGGTGTGATAAGCGCCGTCGCCTTGCTCTTTCCAGTTCTCGCCGCAGCCGCAATCGTAGGGTTCACAGCAAATCTGATTCGGCGTTTGATCGAGAGAGCCCAAGGCTTACAGGCCGAAGACTTGGATGCCGCTCCCCAATTGGCTAGGAATACCATCCGGGAACCTGATGATGCGCCTCTTTACTTCAAAGAGGCGATCGCCGGGCCAAAGGAATGGGCACGGATTCGTGACCGGTTCGGCGGATACGTTCCAGCAAGCGTTGCTGCCAAGATGTTGGCTGGCGACTACGTGCCGGAAGCGCAGAACGCCGAGGCGTGCGGCGCGTTCCTGCGGTGACGATCCACGGCAAGGCGCAACTCTTTGATGTAAATGAGGTTTGCGATAGCTCCTGAGACCTTGTATCGGATACCGCTTGTTGCGGACGGAAATCATATGCTCAACTAACGTCTAACGACGCGTTCCGGCGGGGTCGGGGCT
>CAXGSZ010000251.1:0-4764 GCA_964012455.1 uncultured Alphaproteobacteria bacterium | reverse complement strand
GGGTACCTTTGCGGCGGGAGCCCTTCTCATGATGGGTGCGGACGTGAACACCCCGTTCTGGAGCGTCGTTATTTTCGTCATGATCGGACGTTTCGGTCAAAGCCTAATCTTACCTGCAATGAACGCGTCGGCACTGCGCTCAATGCCGCCAGACAAGCTAAATCGCGCATCGGGTGGCATCAATTTCATGCGTCAGTTTGGTGGCGCTCTCGGGATCAACGGGCTGGTCGCCTTCATGGAACAGAGAACGCTCATTTACAGCGAGTCCTTTGCCGCCACGCAAACGGCGGGGAACGTGGCGAGCCGTGAGTTGATTCAAGGGGTGACTGGGTTGCTGAACAAATCGGGCGTGCCGGAAGCGGCGCATTCTTCGGGTGCGTTGCACTACCTTGGGCAGGTCGTCCAGGCACAGGCCAATACGCTTGGCTTCCAGGATGGTTTCTTGATTCTCGCCGTTGTGTTCATACTGGCCATGATCCCCGCCTATATCCTGGGCAAGGCCCGCACGACGAAGGTTTGATTCATGGCCATCGTCACCGAGACGGTCGACGGACTCTACGCGCGCTACGGTTCTGCATATCGGCTTCTGGTATCCGGCACGGGAATGGTAGCGGCATTTACTATGGTTCTGACTGGTACGATGGTGAACGTCGCCATTCCCAACGTCATGGGCGCTTACGGCGTTGGTCAGGACCAGGCGCAGTTAATGACGACGGCGTTTGTTGTTGCCATGACCACAAGCCAGCTGCTCAACGCATTTGTTGTCGCACTGGTCGGCCAGCGGGTCGGCTTCTGCGCGACTTTGCTGCTTTTCGCGACCGGCAGTCTCATCTGCGCATCGAGCAGCGAGTTCTCGATGATCGTCTTCGGTCGTGTTCTGCAGGGGATGTCATCCGGAATTATCCAGCCGCTCGTCATGGTGACGTTCTTCCAGGTCTTTCCGGCCGATCGGCGCGGGTTCGCGATGGGCATTTACGGCATGAGCATGGTGATGGCCCTGGCGCTCGGACCCACTGTCGGCGGCATTACGATCGATAGTCTGAGTTGGCGGTACATTTTTTTCGTTCCCCTGCCGTTGATCACAATCGCTTTCGCGCTCGGTCTGGTCTTCATGCCGTCGGTTCGCAACAAGGAACGACCGAAATTCGATTGGCTGGGATATCTCCTGATCTGCATCACGCTATTCTGCGTCGTCAGTGCGTTATCTAATGGGCAAAAATACGGATGGTTCTCTGATCGGATCATGGGTCTCCTAACCGTGGCTGCCATCGGCACAATTGGTTTCCTATGGTCACAGACGAAGGCCGAGGACCCGCTGTTGGACCTCTCTCTGTTTCGCATTCCCGCTTTCGCGTCAGCTTGTCTGATCGCCTTCGTCTTCGGCATGGGTAATTTTGCGACGACCTACGCCGTCCCTGTTTTCGGGCAACTGGTCCAAGGTCTTTCGGCAACTGCGGCTGGAGCCTTGATGATGCCGGCCGGCCTGATCGTGGCCTTCGCGCTCCCGTTCACGGGGCGTCTCGCGGATCGCGGAAAGCCGCACTACATCATCATGTGCGGTCTCTTTTTCTTCTTTCTCGGCACGGCGTTGCTTGGCAGCGCGGATGCCAACACGCCGTACTGGAACGTCGCCTTCTTTGCGATGGTCAGCCGCTTCGGCATGAGTTTCATCATGCCGTCGGTGATGAGTTCGGCGCTCAAGTCGTTGCCGCCAGAGCGTCTCAACACCGGCGGTGGTGCGGTTAATTTCATTCGCCAGCTCGGCGGGTCGCTTGGCACCAATTTCTATGTCGTCCTGCTCGCGCTGCGCACACAATTCCACAGCGACGCGCTCGCGACGACCCAGGTCTCTGGGAATGCCGCCAGCTCTGAACTGCTTGCAGGCGTCGCGAGCATTTTGAACTCGGCCGGCGTTCCGGAATCGATCCATAAATCCGGTGCCCTGCATTATCTGGGGCAGGTTGTGCACGCGCAGGCGAGTACCTTCGGCTTTCAGGACGGGTTCGTCATTATCGCCTGCGTATTTCTCGCGGCCATGATTCCGGCTTGGGTTCTTGGTCGCGCGCAGGCGGTGAGACGCTAGTTCGATGGCTGCCGCGGCGGAATCGGTTGACGACCTGTTTCTGCGCTACGGCAACTCGTATCGGTTTCTCGTGACGGCGGCGGGCATGACCGCCTCCTTCGTGATGGTGATCTCCAGCACGATCGTTAACGTCTCCATTCCGGACGTCATGGGCGCGTTCGGCATCGGTCAGGATCAGGCTCAACTCATGGCTACGGCATTCAATGTCGCCATGGTGACGAGCCAATTGCTGAATGCTTGGGTCGTCGCCGTATTCGGCCAACGCTATGGTTTCGTGGGGACGTTGATCGTGTTCGCCGCCGGCAGTTTCATCGGCGGATTCGCCGACGAGTTCGGCATGATCGTCTTCGGCAGAGTACTGCAGGGAGCCGCTGCAGGCTGCATCCAACCTTTGATCATGGTGACGATTTTCCAGGTATTTCCGGAGGACAAGCGCGGCTTTGCGATGGGCATCTACGGAATGGGTCTGACCCTGGCGGTCGGTCTCGGCCCGGTGCTCGGCGGCATCGCCATTGAGCTGCTTGACTGGCGCTACATTTTTTTGGCGCCTGTACCGTTGGTTTTCATGGCGCTCGGCATGGGGGTCGTGTTCATGCCCTCGATTCGGAAGCCTGGCGGTCAGGCATTCGACTGGATGGGTTACGCGCTCATTAACGCGGCATTGTTCGGCTGCATGACGGCGCTGACCGACGGTCAGCGGGAAGGTTGGGTGTCGAACTATACGACCGGATACGGATTGGTCGCCCTCGCAGCAGGCGTGGGATTTGTTCTGTGGCAAGCACGTGGCGGCGAGACCTTGATCGACGTGTCGCTTTTCTGGAACAGGAACTTCGCCCTCTGTGCGGTTATCGCGTTCACTTTTGGCATGGGAAATTTTGGAACAGCCTACGCGGTGCCTGTGTTCGGCCAGCTGGTGCAGGGACAAACGGCGCTCGATGCGGGTAATATGATGCTGCCGGCTGCGATCGTCGTCTTTCTGGCATTGCCGTTTACTGGGCGCATGGCCGATGTGATCTCGCCGCGCGTGGGCATAATGGCTGGCTTGGCGCTTTTCGCGCTCGGGACCGTGCCGATGGCGAGCGCGGATGCCAATACGCCGTATTTCCACCTCGTATTGTTTTCGGTCATCGCACGGGGCGGTATGAGCTTCACCATGCCGTTCATCATGAGCACCGCGTTGCGCACATTGAAACCGGAACAGCTCAACGCCGGTGGGGGGACGATCAATTTCTGTCGCCAGCTCGGCGGTTCGCTCGGCCTGAATGCCTGGGTCGTGTTTCTCGAAGTTCGAACCCATTACCACAGTGATATCCTCGCCGCGACCCAGAGTGCGGACAACGCCTCGAGCCGCGAACTTATCACCGGGGTCGGTCGTCTCCTGGGTGAAGTCGGTGTGCCCGCGTCCGTTCACGAATCAGGGGCCCTTCATTATCTGGGACAGGTCATTCACGCACAGGGCAATACGATCGGCTTCCAGGACGGTTTCCTAGTCTTGGCGATTAGCTTCCTACTCGCGATGATCCCGGCTTGGCTGCTTGGCGGAAAGCGTCGCGATGAAAGATAGGGAAGATGACCGCGCGTTGGCCGCGCGTTATGGCGAGGCGTATCTCCCGCTGCTGACGGCAACCGCGGCGCTCGCCTCTTTTACAATGTTGGTCGCCGGAACGAGTATCGGCGTCGCGGTTCCTCATGTGATGGGCACGTTTGGCGTCGGACAGGACAAGGCACAACTCATGGCGACGGCTTTTTATATTGCTATGACCACCAGCCAGCTCCTGAACTTTTGGGTCGTCGCTGTGATCGGCCAGCGGCGCGCCTTCGCCCTTAATCTTATGTTGTTTGTCGGTGCAAGCATCATGGGGGCGGCGGCGGAAGAATTCGGCGTGGTCGTCTTCGCACGGGTTGTGCAAGGGATCGCCGCCGGACTGATTCAGACTCAGACGATGCTCGCCATTTTTCAGGTGTTTCCGCCGGAGCGCCGCGGAACGGCGATGGGCATATACGCGGCGGGGCTTGTCCTGGCGATCGGTATTGGCCCAGCCCTTGGCGGCGCGGTAGTCGAGCTCTTCGGATGGCGTTACATATTCGCCGCACCCTTACCCTTGGTAGTACTTGCGTTTGTCGTGGGGCTTTTGGTGATGCCAACGGAAACGGCCGACAACCGGCCAAAATTTGATTGGCTGGGATATGCCATCCTAATTTTCGCACTTTATTGCATCATGACGGGGCTCGCGGAAGGCCAGCGTCGGGGCTGGTCTTCGGATTTCATCGTAGCCCTCTTTGCGGGCGCGGCTTGTGCGGCCGGATTGTTTGTTTTCCTGCAGCTTTCGAGGGCGACACGGCTGCTTGACTTCAGCCTTTTTCGCTATCGCGATTTCCTGTCATCCGCCATGGTTGGGTTTGCCGTCGGTATGGGCAACTTCGGCACGATTTACGCGGTTCCGGTATTCGCGCAGATCGTTCAGGGCCTTACGCCGCTCGATGCCGGATTGCTAATGCTGCCTGCCTCGCTAATTGTCGTCTGTTTGCTCCCGGCGATCGGCCGATTGGCGGATACCGTACCGCCCCGGTCGGGCGTTGTCGTCGGCCTCTTGCTGTTTGCCGTGGGAACAATTCCCATGGCTATTGCGGATACCAACACTCCTTTCTTCCATATTGTATTGTTCGTCGTCTTAATGCGG
>CAXGSZ010000250.1:0-4781 GCA_964012455.1 uncultured Alphaproteobacteria bacterium | reverse complement strand
AATGACGACGTGCAGTCGGTCTCTGCGAACTACGATATCGCCGAGGATGTCATGGACCGGTTGACGGCGGCTTGAGCGGGAACCGGACCATACGCGTGATCGGACTCGATCCTGGGCTGCAGAATACGGGTTGGGGCGTGATCGACATCGCGGGTAACAAACTCACCTATGTGGCCGACGGCACCGTGCATTCAAAGCGGGACGACCCCTTGGCCTGGCGGCTGCGCTCCCTCCATGAGGGGCTCGCAGATGTTTTGATGTTTTATGAGCCGGACGAAGCAGCGGTCGAGGAAACATTCGTCAACAAGAATCCGACGACGACCCTCAAGCTAGGAGAAGCGCGCGGTGTTGTGCTTTTGGCGCCGGCGCTCGCCGGTCTTCCGGTTGCTGAATATTCCGCCAATCGCATCAAGAAATCCGTTGTCGGCGTCGGCCATGCGGGGAAGCCGCAGGTTCAGATGATGGTACGCAGACTGTTGCCGGGCTGTGATTTCGAAAGCGCAGATTCAGCGGACGCACTAGCTGTCGCAATATGCCACAGTCATTTTGCCGGCACCGGCCGTATTTGGTCGGCGGCGGTGGCCGAGGTGCGGCTGTGATCGCATCTTTGAAAGGCGTACTCGAATCCGTCGCCGAGGAGTCAGCGGTCGTTGATGTTGGTGGGGTCGGATATTTAATCTTTTGTTCCGGTCGCACGCTTTCTAATCTGCCGCAGCCCGGCGAAGTCGTTCGTTTTGAGGTCGAGACCCACGTACGTGAGGATCACATCCATCTCTATGGGTTTGCTCACGCGGGAGAACGTGACTGGTTCCGGCTTCTTACAACGGTACAGGGCGTCGGTGCCAAGGTGGCGTTGGCTATACTAACTGTGTTGGGTCCTGAGGAACTCCTGCAGGCCGTCGCCGCGCAGGACAAAGTCGCAGTTTCCAGGGCTAATGGTGTCGGGCCAAAATTGGCAGGCCGAATCGTTTTAGAATTGAAAGACAAGGTCGGCTCAGTCGCACCTTCTGTGTTTGAGCCGACCACCGCCGGTCCAATGCCGGCGGGGGGCGATAACGACGATGCGGTATCGGCACTTGTTAATCTCGGCTTTCCGAGGGCGGACGCATTCGGCGCCGTGGCCCGCGCCAGCCAGAAGCTTGGGGACGGAGCGGCCGTTGATGCCCTGATCCGTGCCGGACTGCAGGAGCTCAGCCAGTGAGCGAGCCCGCCGATCGCGTGATAGATCCGGAGTTCGATTCCGGTGATGTGGCGGACTTCACTTTGCGGCCTCAGACGCTTGATGATTTTATCGGCCAGCGGATGGTCCGTGAGAATCTATCCGTTTTCATCCGAGCCGCGAGCGATCGCGGTGAAGCACTGGATCATACGCTGTTGCACGGTCCGCCCGGACTGGGAAAGACGACCTTGGCGCAAATCGTCTCGCGTGAACTTGGCGTGAGCTTCCGGGCAACGTCGGGTCCTGTAATCGCCAAGGCGGGGGACCTTGCGGCGATCCTGACGAATTTGCAGCCTCGCGATGTTCTGTTCATCGATGAAATTCATCGCCTTAATCCCGCAGTCGAGGAAATCCTTTATCCCGCTATGGAGGATTTCGAACTTGATCTGATTATCGGCGAAGGCCCGGCGGCGCGGTCCGTACGCATTCCATTGCCGCCGTTCACACTCGTGGGTGCGACGACGCGGTCCGGCCTCATTACAACTCCACTGCGTGAACGGTTCGGAATTCATCTGCGGATGAATTTTTACGAACTCGACGAGCTTTGCGAGATCGTCTCACGCGGCGCGCGATTGTTGGACACACCGCTCGAGAGTGAAGGTGCCGAGGAGATCGCGCGGCGTAGTCGCGGCACACCGCGCGTTGCCGGTCGGTTGTTGCGACGTGTGCGCGATTTTGCGGCTGTCGACGGCGTCGAGAATATCAATGGTGTGGCCGCGGATGCGGCGCTCCAGCGCTTGGGTGTCGACACACTCGGGCTCGATGCAATGGATCGCAGGTACTTGGCCTGTGTCGCGGAGCACTATGGAGGCGGCCCGGTCGGGATTGAAACCCTGTCGGCTGCCCTTGCAGAGCAGCGCGATGTCATAGAGGACGTCATTGAACCTTACCTGATGCAGGAAGGCCTGATTCAGCGAACGCCGCGCGGCCGCATGCTTGCCCGTCAAGGCTGGAGTTATCTCGGCATCGAAGCGCCCAGGACGGCGATGGAACAGCTGGATTTACTGGGTGTCGTATCGGAGGGAGAAGATGAATAGCTCCCGACCAGACGCGCACATATTTCCGCTCCGTGTGTATTACGAAGATACCGATGCCGGCGGGATCGTATACTACGCTAGTTACCTCCGGTTCGCGGAACGGGCAAGGACGGAGTATCTGCGTTCGGTGGGGTGCGATCATCAAACACTTTTGGCGGAAGACGGCATCGCCTTTACCGTGCGCCAGTGTTCCGTCGATTACATGTCGCCGGCCTTTCTAGATGATCCCCTGGAGGTGCATACACGGTTTCTGGAAGTCCGCGGCGCAAGCCTTCGTGCGGAGCAGGTGGTGAAACGGAAAATGGGCGAACTGGCGCGCCTTACCGTACGTCTGGCGTGTGTTGGCGGTGACGGTCGGCCACGGCGTATGCCGGCGGCATTGCTAAGCGCGCTCTCTTACAAGTTGCACTCGTAGTCCGAAAAGACGAAACAGCGGAACGGAATCGACACTTAATGGAACAAGCAGTTGTAGAAGGTGCCGTTGGACAGGCGTTAGGGCAACCGCAGTTGACGCTATGGAGTCTATTCCTCAGCGCCGATTGGGTGGTAAAGGCCGTGATGCTGACCCTCTTGCTGGCCTCGGTCTGGTGCTGGGCGATCATTTTTGACAAGACATTCCGTCTCAAGCGGCTGCAGCGCCGCGCCAACATTTTTGAGGATGAGTTCTGGTCTGGCGGCTCGTTGGAAGAACTCTATGAGCGGGTCGGGCATCAACCGAGTGATCCGATGACTGCGGTATTTGCCGTGGCCATGCGAGAATGGCGACGGTCGTCCGCCAAAGGACTGGTCTACAGTGAGAGTGGGCAATCGGGCCTGAAGGACCGCCTGGACCGGGTAATGCAGGTAACGGTGGCCCGTGAAATCGAAAAGCTTGAACGCTACATGATGTTCCTCGCTTCGGTGGGGTCGACGGCGCCGTTCGTCGGCCTTTTCGGTACCGTATGGGGAATTATGAATAGCTTCCAGTCGATCGCGGTAACGAAACAGACCAACCTTGCTGTGGTGGCGCCGGGCATCGCGGAGGCCCTTTTCGCGACCGCGCTCGGGCTAATTGCGGCGATCCCTGCGGTCATCGCCTACAACAAACTATCGAACGACCTTGGGCGCTATGCGGGCCGAATGGAAACGTTTGCCGGTGAGTTCATCGCGATCCTCTCGCGCCAAATTGAGGAGACCAGTTGAGCGATGGCGTTTCAAATCAATGGCAATGGGCGTTCCACGGGTCGGGGACACAGGGGTCAGTATCGGCCCATTTCCGAGATTAATGTGACACCGTTTGTCGATGTGATGCTGGTTCTGTTGATCGTCTTCATGATTACGGCGCCTTTGCTGACAGTTGGCGTTCCGGTCGATCTCCCGAAGACGCGTGCGGCGTCGCTTTCCGATACTGACGAACCACTGGTGGTGACCGTGAACGCGAGCGGGTCGATTTTTATGCAGGAATATAAAACGCCACTGGAGAATTTGGTGCCGCGGCTCGTAGCGGTCACTGGTGCCAACCCGGACATCAAGATCTTCGTGCGCGGTGACAAGGCTATTCGCTATGGGCGCGTTATGGAGGTCATGGGCGCTATCAGTGCCGCAGGCTTCAAGCGGGTGTCGCTGATGGCCGAATTGCCGAAGCCGCCCGGCGCTAAATCTCAAAAGTAATGGAGAGGCCGGATGCGCGTCTCATTGGTGCTCTCCTTAGGATTTCATATCGCGGTGTTCGTATTCGCGATTTACGGACTTCCGAGTACGAGTAAGAGTATCGTCATCGATCATCAGGTGATCGACGTCGAGCTTATTGCCGTGACGGAGACACCAGACCCGGAAACGATTCCAAAGCAGGCGCCACCGCGTGAAAAGGTTAAGGCACCGCCACCCCCACCGTTGAAACCACCGGAACCGCCGAAGCAGGTTGCCTCGTTGCCACCCGAACCCGCGCCACTGGCGCCCCCGGAACCCGCGCCGAAGCTAAAAGCTAAAAAGCTGCCAAAGCCGCCGCCCAAGCGCGTCGCGCCAAGACCGAAGCCTCGACCCAAACCCGATTTTGCGTCAATGATGTTGAAGACGGTTCAGAAGCTGAAAGAAACGCCGTCGGCGAAACCGGAAAACCCAAAGGAGAAGAAGAAAAGTTTCGACGAAAAAATGGCGACACTGATGAAGCGCCAGTCGCGAAGCCAACCAGAACGGGCGCCGGTCGGAGAGAACCTGTCAATCAGCGAGATCGATGCTATCCGTCGGCAGATCGAACGGTGCTGGCTGGCGCCGGCGTTGATCGGCGCCAAGGACGTTGGAGAGATGGCGGTTCAGATACGTATGAAATTGAACCCGGATGGGACACTGCGTGAATCTCGTATTGTCGACCGTTTTCGAATGGAGACAAATCCGTCATATAAAGCGGTTGCGGAAAGTGCCCTTCGCGCGGTACGCAATCCACGATGCAATAAATTTACCCTACCGCTGCAGAAATACGACGTATGGAAGGACATGGTCTTGCGATTCAATCCGAGCGAAATGGTGGGACGATGAGAGTAAGTCGG
>CAXGSZ010000249.1:0-4789 GCA_964012455.1 uncultured Alphaproteobacteria bacterium | reverse complement strand
AGGCGAGGTGCATGTTGGCGAACAGTGTGTCGCCGCCCTTGCTCGGTACCTCGTGTGCGTACAGCATCGTCGCCTTGGCCGGCTGCGGGTTGAACATCTGATCTGTGTGCCAGGCTGAGCCGAACGTGTAACTGTCACCCGGCTCCTTGATGATCTCGAAGATGTCCGGGTAGTCCTCCATGCCGCTCATATACGGATGGTGGTGTATTTCGCCGAAGCGGAGCGCAAAGTCGATATGCTGCTGCGGTTCGATCTTTTGGTCACGGAAGACGACGACGTGATGGCGTAGCCATGCCGCGTGGATTTCGGCAAACGTCGCGTCGTCGAGATTGCCGAGATCGACATTACCGATCTCCGCCCCCATCGCGCCTGCGAAAGGCGTCGCTGTGATAATGTCGTAGTTTTCCGGCCCCGTCGCGACCGCGTTCATTCCGTCCATGTTCCCTATCTCTCATGCATGACGGGATGCCCAAACGCCACGCTATTTGTCCGGACAAATTTATAGGGGTATAGAGTGCAGGGCAAGGGGTTATGTGCCAAATCGACCACCGCGTCCCACACCACCCTTGAAGCGCGCCGCGCCCGCCGCCGCTTCGGCGATCTTCGCCGCCTGAGCGCCTTCGTCTTCCCGGATCAGCATCGCCGCCTCGTCTCCATCGAGCGCGACCCAGGCTGCGGCGCGGTCGGCGCGCATGGCAAGGGGCGGGAAGTGAGCGATTTCCTTGGCAAGGTTCCGGGCCATCTCCAAGGCCTGCCCCTCAGGGGCGAGGCGGTCGGCGAGGCCGATGTGCAGGGCTTCCTCGGCGCGCACTGGACGGCCAGTGAGCAGCATGTCGAGGGCGCGCGAGCGGCCAATCACTTTCGGCAGGCGGGTCGGGGTGCCATCGCTCATTGGCACACCGAAGCGGCGGCAGAAGACACCGAAGACGGCGCTTTCGCTGGCGATCCGCATGTCCGCCCAGAGGGCGACGCCAAGGCCACCCGCGACCGCATGCCCTTCGACTGCAGCTATCACCGGTTTGGCGCAGGGGCGCGCGAGCGGGCCGTCGGCGCCTGCCCAGGGCTTATAGACCGCGCCTTTATCCGCCATCTCACTGAGGTCTGCGCCGGCGCAAAAGACGCCGCCTGCACCCGTAAGTACGACCGCCTGCACCTTGTCATTGGCGTCGATCGCATGCACCGCCTCTTTAAAAGTATCTGCCGAGGCAAGGTCGAGCGCGTTTCGCTGTTTCGACCGATTGATGGTGATCGTGGCGATGCGGTCCTTGATGGCGAGGTCGATGCCAGTCTTCATGAAGTAGTCTCCGGATTTTGAAATCTCTAGATGTCATTCCTGCGAAGGCTGGAATCCAGTTCCGAGGCGAGTATTGCTAGATCTCTGCCTTCGCGTGACAATACATTTCTACCGTCGGCGGTGCCTTTGAAGCATTAGCAGGGTTGCCGGTACAAGCGAGATAAAGGCGGCGAGGGCGGTCCACATAAAACCGTCCTGAAAACCAAGGGTATTCGCTTGCGCTTCGACCACATTGCCAAGGTATTTAAGGGCGATCGGGTCATGAGCGGCATCGGGAATACCTTCCGCTCCGAGCACGCGGTGCACCTCGCCGATCAAGGCACGGGTCGCATCGTTGCCAGCGTTCTGAGTTGCGGTAAAGGCGTCGCCGTGTAGCTGAATGCGCCGTTCCAAAACGATGACGAGGGCACTGATACCTGTCGATCCGCCAAGCATCAGAAACAGATTGACGATGCCAGCCCCCGCATTGATGCGGTCCGGCGGCAAAGCGGCGAGGGCGGCACTGTTCACGCAGGGTGAGGTGAGGGCGATACCGAGCCGACCGATAAGGAGGTAAAAAGCGATAACCCAAAACACGGTGTTCACATCCGCGTCGGCGAGGGCGAGCGCGCTACCGATGAAGATGAATTGGCCGGTGAAGATAATAATATGAGGCGGAAAGCGGTCGGCGAGGCGGCCGGTGAAAGGCAACAGCAGCGCCGCGATGATTGCGCCCGGCAGCAGGAGCGATCCCGCGAGCGTCGGCGTGTAACCCTGGACGATCTGGCTGAAAACCGGGAAGGCGTAATTCTGCGCGAAGCTGCCCATACCGTAGAAGAATGAAATGCAAATGACAGTACAGAACCGGAGATTCCGGAACACGCTCAGGTCCATCAGGTTGCCGTTGGTACGGCGCTGCGAGTACACGAAACCCAGAAGCGAAAAGACCATCAGCGCGGAAAGCAGCGCCACGTCATCCGATGCCCAGCCCCACCGTTGGCCGTTACCGAGGATCGTCATAAGGCAAAAGACGAAACTGCACATCAGGCCATAGCCGAGATAGTCGAACTTGCCTGCGGGCCCGCGAGACTTGCGTTCTGGAATGAAAAAGACCCCGAGCACGAGAGAGAGCAGCGCAACGGGGATGGGGATTAAAAAGACATAGCGCCAGCCGAGGAGGTCGACAACGAAGCCTCCCAATGCCGGCGCCAAGCCAAGCGCAAAGCCGACCCCCATGCTGAAGAACCCCATCGCAATGCCACGTTTTTCTGCCGGGAAAATATCGAACAACAGGACCATGATGAGGGGCTGGATGACGCCCGCGCCGAAGCCCTGTACAATGCGGCCAAAGATGATCATGTTTAGTGTGGGCGAGAAGGTGCTGATCAAGCTCCCGATCACGAATATGATAATGCAGGCGTGGAATGTTATCGGTTGCCCGAAGCGGGCGATCAGCCAAGTATTGGCGAGCAGGCTCGCTACGGTCGTGGCGAGGAATGCGCTCGACAGGAACTGCGCCTTGTCCTGTCCGACGCCGAAGGTGCCCATCACGTTTGGGATCGCGACATTGACCATCGAACTGGCGAAGACCATGACGAAAAACGCCAGCAACGCCGCCGTGGTCACAAGCCAGCGGTACATTGGACCATAGCGGTTATAGAGATCGTCGCTGGTGCTCATGCTCGGGTGCGATTCTTCAGCGTCGCAATTCAGGGGGTCGCGCGCCGATGGTTTCGTCTTTACGATCGGATGTCGGGTGAGAGAAGGAAAGCATTTTTAGATGGTTGCATCGGTTTCCTATGATGTCGAGACCGAGGATGCTCGTCCGCCGACGCTCGGGCTCGTCGTTTTGCAGTCGGAGGAGATGCTGGAGGACGAGTTTCGCCATTTCCTGCGAGATAGACGCGTCGTTCTTCATCACACGCGTATCCCAAGTGGTGAAGCGGTTACGCGCGAGACATTGGGCGCTATGGAGCAAAATCTTGGGACCGCAATCGGCCTGTTCCCAGCCGGCGCGCGCTTCGATGTCATCGGCTGTGCTTCACGTCGGCTGCGTCCGTGATTGGTGAGGGGCGTGTTTCCAAGGTTATCGCGGGTGTGCGTCCTGAAGCTGCGTCCACAAATCCGGCAACCGCGGTAAAAGCCGCACTGGGAGCGCCTGGGGTGCAACGGGTTTCCGTTTTGACGCCGTACAATGTCGCGGTGACACAGGATATCGTTGCTATGCTCGAGAAAGACGATTTTAAGGTCACCGACGTCACGACCTTCAACGAAGAGGTCGAAGCCAAGGTGGCCCGCATCACATTGCAGTCGATTCTCGCCGCCGCCGTTGCGGCGGGACAGAATGAAGCCGCCCAGGCAGTCTTCATTTCCTGCACCAACCTTCGCTGCGCTGGCATTATCGCCGAGGCCGAACGCCGGACGGGAAAGCCCGTATTATCGAGCAGTCTCGCCTTGCTGTGGCATATGTTGCGGATTGCCGGATTGGAGACGAAGGGCATCGCAGAGAGCCGTCTTCTTGATCGCTGCAGTTAGCCTATCGTTTGTGTAAAGCGCCACACATGGGAAGTCTGTACCGGGAATTAATACGCGTATTTAACACTCTAGAAATAGTAAAATTAAGGTTTGTAACTAAATTCCGCTTCGCCGGGGCACCAAAGCTTAAAAAAAGACTCGGAAACCGTTCTTTAAGGCATTGAAAATATTTAATTTATGTATACGTGCAAGAAACTGTTTTAGGTTTCGGGCCCGACTTGCTATTTAATTCGGTCCTCCGCGGAGCCGATTGGGAGTATCGCATGAGCCACGACGTCCGGCGCAACAATGTCGGTTTGCCTGTTGAGCAAGGTCTTTACGACCCGGCCAACGAGCATGACGCGTGCGGATTCGGTTTCATCGCGAATATCCACAACGAGCCGAAACACGAGATCGTTCACCAGGCCCTCGAGATTGTCCACAACATGGACCATCGGGGGGCTATCGGTGCCGATCCGCTCGCGGGTGACGGTGCGGGTATTCTTATTCAGATTCCCGACAAGTTTATACGTAAGGACTTCGCGACGCGCGGCATTACGCTGCCGGCCGTCGGAGACTACGCGGTTGGAATGGTATTCCTGCCGAGCGATCCGACGAAGTGCGACCTGGCCGCCGGCGCGATCGAAAAGGCGATTGACCAGGAAGGGCAGGTGCTAATCGGCTGGCGCGATGTGCCTGTTGATAACAGTGTGCTTGGCGAGAGCGTCAAAGAGAACGAACCGGTCATCCGCCAGGTGTTGATTCAGCGCGGTCCCGAAACCCCTGACACCGACGCTTTCCAGCGCAAGCTCTATGTTATTCGCAAACAGGCGCACCACGCGCTTTGGGATAAGAACGCGACCGCCTGGAGCGACTTTTATATTGTCTCGATGTCCGCGCGGACCATGGTGTACAAGGGAATGGTCCTCGCCCCGAATTTGGCGAAATTCTATCTCGATTTCCAAGATCCGAATTTTAAGACGGCAATGGCGCTGTTCCATC
>CAXGSZ010000248.1:0-4795 GCA_964012455.1 uncultured Alphaproteobacteria bacterium | reverse complement strand
CGGATTCCCATCAGCCGATTGCGCTGGCTGAGCCGCGTCGCCGCCGACGTCTGCGCGCCGACCGTTACCGTGAACCCATCCCAGCGCCAAAGGGCGCCATCGCGGCTGACCAGGCGCTGGCCTTCACGTAGCGCGGCATGCAGCCCAGCCCCCGCTGCCTCATCGTCGAGAACGCCAATGGCGGCAAGACGCCGCGCCAGGGCAAGCGGCCCTTTCACGAATTCTGAAAGTGGCCGCACACCCTCCGGCAGGGGAGCGGGTGACGCAATTGGCGGGAGGATGTTCCAATGCACTGGCGCCGCTGTGTCGATCGGTGCGGAGAGGTCGTCATCGAGTGCGGCGCCGAGCGCCTTCTCGTAGCCCGGGCTGACTTGCAGTGCGTCAATAAGGGGCGGGAAGAGGTCCGTGTCGTCCTCTTTGAGCAGATCGGCCAGCGCACTTTCCTCAGCGCGCAGCCGATCACGCGCTGATTGCGCTTCCTGCAGGCGCGCCCGGCGATCGGCTTCCATCTGTTCCGCGGCACCGCGTGTCGCCTCTGCTTCGTCCGCCGTCCGGCGCGCAACTTCGACGGCAGCCTCTGCCTGCGTGACGGCCACCGCGCATTCCTCAAGTGCGGAATCCGCACCCATCTCCGAAAGCAGCTCTTCGCGCTCCTGCTGCAGCGATTCGATCCGTTCCGCCAGTGATGCATGCCGGCGACCGAGCTCATCCCGCCGGTAGATCAGCGCATCCCGATTCGCTTCTGCCGCGGCGACAGTCTGTGTCTGTTCGGCGAGCTCGCCCTCTTTCTCCTGTAGGGCTTGCGTGATCTCCTCAAGCGCTACTCGCGCCTGTTCCCGTCGCTCAATCTCGCCTTCTCGCGCCGCCTCGATTGCCGCGACCTCTTCGTCCAAGCGACGGAGCGCTGCATCGGCATCCTCACCCAGAGCCGTCTCACGCACAACATCAATGCCGATCTGTTGCAAGCGCTGGTCGGCGGCAGCAAGGGCTTCTGTAATGCGGCCCTCCTCCGCCTCAAGTTCGCGCTGAGCGACGAGAAATCGCTGCAATTCTGCGGCTGCCGCGGCTTCCGCCTGACGCAGGTCGGGCAGTTTGGCGGCAATTTCCGCCTGTAGCCGCGCGGCTTCGCCGGAAAGCCCGGTGCGATTAACCACTTCCGCTTCGGCGGTGGCATGGTGCTCCCGCGCCTTCTCAAGCGCCGCGGTCGCCTCCTGCCAGCGGAGATGCAATTGCATCGCCTCGTGCCGGCGAATATGTCCGCCGAGCCGGCGATACCGCGCCGCCTGGCGCGCCTGACGCTTGAGACCCTGGAACTGGCCTTCGAGTGCAACAATGACATCATCCAGACGTTCCAGGTTGGTCTCCGCCGCGCGCAGCCGCAGCTCGGCCTCGTGGCGGCGAGAATGCAAACCCTTGATGCCCGCGGCTTCCTCAAGCAGACCGCGTCGCTGCGTCGGTTTCGCGCCGATCAATGCGCCTACCCGGCCCTGGTTAACCATTGCGGTCGAATGGGCTCCGGTCGCAAGATCGGCGAACAGCAGTTGCACGTCGCGCGCGCGCACGTCCCGACCGTTGATTTTGTAGTTAGAACCCGAACCCCTTTCGATCCGGCGCACGATCTCCAACTCGCTCGCGTCGTTGAACTGGGACGGCGCATCTCGGTCCGCATTGTCGAGGGTCAAGGAAACTTCGGCGATGTTGCGCGCCGGCCGATTGTCGGTGCCCCCGAAAATCACGTCGTCCATCTCGCCGCCACGCATCTGCTTCGCCGAGGTTTCGCCCATTACCCATTTCAGGGCTTCAACAACATTCGACTTGCCGCAGCCGTTGGGACCAACGATTCCCGTAATTCCATCCTCGATCTGGACTTCAACCGGATCGAGGAAAGACTTGAAACCGACGAGGCGTAACTTCTGAAAATGCACGTGTGCGTCGACGCTCGTTAGGACGGCGACCGGAACGTGCGGCTACTGTACCTTTTTCATGAGGATCTTCTCGAACTCCTCATAAGGTTCCGCGCCGACGATCTTGTGGTCATCGTCGATGATAAACGTTGGCGTCGCGTTTACATCAAATTTCTTCTGACCTTCAAGCCGCTTTTCGACGAGACCGTTCACCAGCTCCTCGTTCTTTAGACAAATTTCGAAGTCCGACGGATTGATCCCGCCCAGCTTGCCGATCTTCATCAGGTCCTCGAACGGCGTTTGACTGCGGCTCCATTTACCTTGTTCTTGGAAAAGAATATCGATAAATGCGAAGTAGCGTTTCATCGGCGCACATCGCGCCAGAACAGCCGCCATAAGGCCGAGCTGATCGAATGGGAAATCCCGATACAGCAGCTTCACCTTACCCGAATCGATGTAGTTTTTCTTGAGATTTGGGAGGATTTCGACGTGAAACTTCCGACAATGGGAACACGTCAGAGAGGAATATTCGATGATCGTGACCGGCGCGTTCGGATCGCCAAGAATGCGTTCGGCAAGCGCCTGTTCCGCCGTTGGCGGGGCCGCCGAAGCCATCGAAGCGAAAATGAAAATTGCGGCGACGGCCGCCAGGGAAATTACTCGATTCACGCCGTCCTCCTCGTAACAGGTAGCTGTTTTGGAGCCGAACCGCACGCGCGGCGTCGGCGAGTTGCGCCGGAGTATAAGAAGCGGATTGTGGTCGCATCAAGGCGGTCGGGCGGTCAATTTTCCGTGGATTCGCGCGACTCGGAAAGAATCGCAGTCCCGAGTCTGCCCAAAGTCTTGCGCAAATCCTCGTCATCGATATTGGATATCGTGCTCTCCAGCGCTGCGATTTCCGAAGGCGCCAGGGTACGTCGCTTGCGGGCTTGGTCGCGCGCCGGCGGCGCTTTCGGCACAACTTGGACCAAGCGAATCTCTGCCACCGCCTTATAGCCGAAATAGCTGTTAATTCGCTCGATCAGCCGCGGTGTATCGTGCTGGAGCTCGAGAGCGGCGGAACCAGATGCCCTTAGATGCAGCACGCCCAGGCTGCGTTCGCCCCGCCTAAAGGCCAGTTTCTCGGGCTGGCAGACACCGGCAATTTCAGCCCCGACAACGGTCGGCCAATCAACAATCAGGTTAGCATGCGCGAGACCGCGTTTACCAAGTACCTTCGCCGTCAGTTCCGGGACGAACTGCGCCATCGCGCGCGGCGCCCCGAAGCCACGGGGACGGTCCTTCTTGCCTCTCGTCTTGGCGTCGTCGCTCAACTGTTTAGCCTCCGCCCTTTCAGGCTTTATAGTACAGGCATGACCCTGGGCGAAGCCACCCGCGCATCCGAAATTCTCGACTGGTACGATCGCCACCGGCGCACCATGCCCTGGCGCACCCCCTCAGGCGTACGCGCTGATCCCTATGCGGTGTGGTTGAGCGAAATCATGCTGCAGCAAACGACGGTGGCGACCGTCGGCCCGTACTTCACCGAATTCATATCTCGTTGGCCGACGGTTGCCGCTCTGGCGGCCACCGACCTCGATGACGTGCTACACGCATGGCAGGGACTCGGCTATTACGCCCGGGCGCGCAACCTGCACCGCTGCGCCAATGTCGTCTCGGAGTCCTACGGCGGGGAATTCCCGGAGGAGGAAGAAGCCCTGCTTTCACTGCCGGGCGTCGGCACCTACACCGCTGCGGCGATCCGCGCCATCGCCTTTGATAAACGCGCCGTAGTCGTCGACGGCAATGTTGAGCGGGTCATGGCGCGGTTATACCGGGAGACCGACCCGCTGCCCGACGTGAAGAGGAAACTGCGCGACCGTGCCGATAAATTAGCGCCCGACGTGCGGCCCGGCGACTACGCGCAGGCCGTGATGGACTTGGGGGCGACTGTCTGCATTCCGCGACGCCCGAAATGCATGCTCTGCCCCTGGACCACCCATTGCCGCGGCAAGGATATCGCGGAAAGCCTGCCCGCGCGCCGGCCGAAACCGGAGAAGCCGACGCGGCACGGCACCATCTTCTGGATCGAACGACTGGACGGATCAATCTTGGTGCGGCGGCGCCCCGAAAAGGGGCTGCTCGGCGGCATGATGGAATTCCCGTCGACCGATTGGCGCGAGGGCGCCCGTGAGAGCGACGTCACCACCCTCTCCCACCACGCCCCCCTCACCGCCATTGAATGGTATCCCGTCGCGGGCATCGTTCGGCACGCCTTCACCCATTTCCGCCTGGAGCTTAGCATTCTAAAAGGCTATGTCGCACAGAATACAGATGCACCGACAGAAACCCGCTGGAGCACAATCGACGGCCTCGCGGACCTCGCCCTGCCGACGGTGATGAAAAAGGTCGCCGAGAAGGTCATCGGCGAGGGGTGAAACTCTCGGAGCGCTATGGCATCTCGTCTTCAACCACGGTCAGGATTTCGTCGAGCGGTTTCTTGATCTTTGCCGCAGCGGGGACGGTGCCGTCGTCGGAAGGATGGCCGACAACGATGATCATGACCGACTTTTCCGATTCGGGTCGATCCAGCAGGCCATTGAGAAACCGCATCGGGTTTGGCGTGTGAGTGGGGGTGACGAGTCCTGCATGGTGAAGGGCTGCCAGTACCATCCCAGTCGCAAGGCCGACGCTCTCCGGCAGGTAATAATTCTTGTATCGCGTACCGTCATCGAATTCACCGAAGCGCTGGGCGAACACCACGATCCGCTAGGGGGCGATTTCCAGATGCGGTTTCTCTACCCCTGTTCCGATGGGTTCCAGGGCTTGCAGCCATTCATCACCCGCTCCACCATCGGAGAAACGCCGTACCTCCTCTTCCGCGGCCTCTCGGATCTTCTGCTTGGTCGCCG
>CAXGSZ010000247.1:0-4805 GCA_964012455.1 uncultured Alphaproteobacteria bacterium | reverse complement strand
CGCAGCCACGTGCGCAGCTATATCCGGAAGGTCGAAGAAGCGATCGCAAGTGGCGATAAGTCTGCCGCCGAGGACGCCTTCAAGGCCGCGATGCCGAAACTGCATCGCACTGCGCAGAAAGGCGCGTTGCACAAGAATACAACCGGCCGCAAACTCTCGAATCTCTCACGCCGTATTAATGCGATGTAGGCAACCGAGGGTTTTCAGGCGCCGATGCGGCCGCCGCGCTATCGCTAGCGACCGTTTTCTATTGCGAACGGCAGTGCTGGACCGATTCGCAATAGAGTCAATCAATTTATTTCCATTGTTCTCCTTTCAGTCCCGTTGCGGGCGAGATTAAGCGTCGTTACAGTCGCGCATCTAGCCATCGACTGGGGGAGGTCGAATCGGTCGCACCGGTCCGACAGCACGAATACCGAAATACGAACGAGAGTACGGCAATAAAGACGAACGTATTTTTTGCCGTTATATTGTGAATGTATTGTATTTAGCGCGGGATATCGGATACGGGAAGGATCGACGTGTCCCGGCATTCCTTCTGAGACGGTTTAAGGTCCGGCTGCAGGGTGGGCCAATGACGTGAAAATTTCGTCGCGCGCATTTGGCGGCGGCATAGAGTCGGGGTTACGATCCTAATGGCTGACAAACTTGCGACCCAATGGGCGAGAATCAGAGGTCGACTTAGAGCGGAGTATGGCGAGGCCGCTTACAGAAGCTGGTTAAAGCCGATGACTCTCGTCGGTGTCGAGGGTCGCCGCGTGCGAATTTCCGTGCCGACCCGGTTCATGTGCGACTGGATCGAGTCACAGTATATTGAGCGTCTGAACGACCTGTGGACCATCGAGGGAACATCCATCGAGGGCGTTGACCTTTTCGTTTCCGGTGGCGAAACGGCCACAAGCGGAGCGTCATCAGAAGAAGCTCATCCGGTACCCTTGCACGAGAAGGCAGCGCAGGACCATTTAGGTGCACCTCTCGATCCGCGCTTCACTTTCGAGAATTTCATTGTCGGCAAGCCGAACGAACTCGCGTTCGCGGCCGCACGCCGTGTCGCCGAAGCGGAAACCGCACCCTACAATCCACTGTTCCTTTATGGCGGCGTCGGCCTCGGCAAGACCCATCTCATGCACGCGATCGCGCTGCATCTGCGCCAAACGCGGCCAGAGAAGCATGTCGTCTATCTCTCCGCCGAAAAGTTCATGTACCAATTCATCCGCGCACTCCGCTTTCGCGACACCGTCGCCTTCAAGGAGCAATTTCGGTCCGTCGATATCTTGATGATCGACGACGTCCAGTTCATTGCGGGTAAAGACAGCACGCAGGAAGAGTTTTTCCATACATTCAATGCGCTCGTAGATCAGAACCGGCAGGTCGTCATTTCGGCGGATAAATCCCCCAACGACCTAGAGGGCATGGAAGAGCGCATGAAATCGCGGCTGGGGTGGGGGCTGGTCGCCGATATACACCCGACCACTTACGAATTACGATACGGCATTCTGCAGTCGAAGGCGGACGATCTCGGCATCGAAATTCCCGAAAAGATTCTGGAGTTCCTCGCCCACAAGATTGCTTCCAACGTACGCGAGCTCGAGGGTGCCCTGAACCGCATTGTCGCTTACGCTAATCTCATCGGTCGCCCAATTACCCTTGAGACGACGCAGGATGTTTTACAGGACATTCTGCGCGCCAACGACCGTAAGGTAACGATCGAAGAGATCCAGAAGCGCGTCGCCGAACATTTCAACATCCGCCTCTCGGAAATGTACTCTTCCCGCCGCGCACGTGCAGTGGCCCGACCGCGCCAAATCGCCATGTACCTCTCGAAGCAGTTAACGGCCCGTTCCCTGCCGGAAATCGGCCGCAAATTTGGCGGTCGAGACCATACAACAGTGATGCATGCGGTGCGGAAAGTAGAGGAACTCAAGGCGACGGACAGCGGCTTCGGAGAGGACGTGGAGCTCCTTCGGCGAATGCTCGAGACCTAAACGTCACCAGGCCCACATTCCGCCGTTTTTCCAAACGTATTTAAGGGAAATATTTATGCTTCACCCCCTAAATATGTCGCAGATTTCGGCGACTCATGCTATAAATTGTGTCTTGTTTGCATAAACGGCCCCATTCGGCGCGTCAATGGTACATTTGGGCGGCGACGGGGCCATAACGTATACGCTAACATTCCGAACGGCATAAAAAGACAACCATGAAACTAACCATCGAACGCGCCGCGCTCTTTCGGTCCCTCGGACACGTGCAAAGCATCGTCGAACGGCGAAATACCATCCCGATTCTCTCCAATGTCATGCTGGAAGTGACTGACGGACGCCTTGGCCTGACCGCGACGGACATGGATATCGCCATTGTCGAATCGGTACCTGCCGTCATTGATACCGCGGGCTCGACAACGGCACCGGCGCATACCTTGTACGATATCGTGCGGAAATTGCCTGACGGCGCGCAGATCGAGCTAGACAGCGGCAGCGACGGGAAGATGACTTTGCGTGCGGGCCGCTCGGAATTCACGTTGCAGACACTGCCTACGGAAGACTTCCCGCAGACCGATGGCGGAGACCTGCCGCATCAATTCGCACTGCCGGCCAATGACCTGCGCGGACTGATCGACCGTACACGGTTCGCAATCTCAACGGAGGAAACCCGTTACTACCTAAACGGCATTTTCATGCATACGACGGCCGGCGACAGCGGTGATGTCATGCGCAGCGTGGCCACGGACGGGCATCGCCTTGCCCGGGTCGAAATGCCGGTACCCGATGGTGCGGCCGGCATGCCTGGCGTGATCGTCCCGCGCAAAACGGTAGGTGAGTTGCGTAAGCTGATCGATGAGATCGGCGACGATATCGACATCGCGCTCTCAGATACCACTGTGAGGTTCGCTTTTGACAACGCGGTCCTCACCTCGAAACTGATCGATGGCACGTTTCCCGACTACGAGAGGGTTATCCCCACCGGCAACGACAAGTCGCTGAACGTCGACTGCCGCAGCTTTGCGGATGCGGTCGACAGGGTGGCGACCATCTCGACGGAGAAATCCCGTGCTGTCAAATTGGCGGCCGCCGGAAATAACCTGGTCTTGACGGCATCCAGCCCGGATAGCGGTACGGCACGTGAAGAGATCGAAGTCGATTATGACGCGGATGCGATTGAGATAGGATTTAACGCCCGTTACTTGCTCGACATCGCACAGCAGATTGAAGGTGGCGAAGCTGAATTCGTTGTCGCCGACGCGGCCTCACCCACGATTGTCCGCGACAGCAAAGACGGCAGCGCACTCTATGTGCTGATGCCGATGCGGGTTTAGGAGGCGGCATTCCCGTGAACGCGACATCGTTGACCGCTGCCGGCACGGACTCGTTGGCCGTGACCAGGCTGCGGCTTACCCGGTTTCGTAACTACGCATCCCTCGCACTCGACCTTGAGCCTCTTACCATCGTCGCGACCGGACCTAATGGGGCCGGCAAGACAAACCTCTTGGAAGCGATCTCCTTTCTCGCTCCCGGCAGGGGTCTGCGTGGGGCGCGGCTCTCCGATATAGATCCGGCGCCGGCCGGCGAGACAGCATGCACCGCTAGAGATTTTGGCTGGGCGGTTGCCGCAACGGTGAAAACCAGCGAAGGCCCGATCGAGATTGGCACCGGCCGGACCGCCGGGGAAGAGCGCCGGACAGTGCGCATCGCCGGCAAACCGTACAAAAGCCAAGCAGCACTCTCAAAATTCGTGAGCACAGTTTGGTTAACGCCACAGATGGACCGCATCTTCGTAGACGGGCCATCCGGCCGACGGCGCTTTCTCGACCGCTTGGTCTTCGGTTTCGATACGGCACATTCCGGTCGGGTCAGCGCCTACGAAAGTGCAATGCGCCAACGGGCAAAGCTGCTGCGCGACGGTGTCGGCGATGACGTTTGGCTCAGCGTACTTGAGAGCACCATGGTGGAGCGCGGTATTGCGATCGCCGCGGCGCGGCGCGAAATCACCGATCGGCTGAACCGTGCATGCATGCTCGTCGACGGACCGTTTCCGCAGGCAACACTCATGCTTGAGGGCTCGCTCGAGACATGGCTTGAGACACTGCCGGCTCTCGAAGCTGAAGACCGCATGCGCGACGCGCTCGCGGCGGCACGGCGTGAAGGAGCAGAGACGGGACGCGCGTCGGTCGGGCCACATCGTTCAGATTTACGTGTCACGCACGTCGAGAAGGGAAAGCCGGCCGACCTGTGCTCGACCGGCGAGCAAAAAGCTTTGTTGATCGCCATCGTGCTCGCAGATGCTCGGCTGCGCGCGGCGGAACGCAGTGCAACGCCATTGCTTCTATTGGACGAAGTGGCAGCGCATCTCGATTCCGAACGACGGACAGCGCTCTTCCATGCGATTCGCGATCTCGGCGCCCAAGTCTGGTTGACCGGAACGGACCGGGCAACATTCGAAGAGATGCAAAGCGATGCCCAATTCCTCGACGTTCGCGGGGGACAGGCGTGTCTGCAAACGTGAGAACACACAAGGACGATCCATGAGCGAGCAAGTCGCCGACAACCTGACAGGCGAAGACTACGGAGCAGATTCGATCAAGGTTCTGCGAGGTCTCGATGCGGTGCGCAAGCGGCCCGGTATGTATATCGGTGACACCGACGACGGGACCGGCCTGCACCATATGGTCTTCGAAGTCGTGGACAACGCCATCGACGAGGCGATGGGTGGTCATTGCGACCAGGTCGACGTATCTCTCAATGGCGACGGGTCGGTGACAGTGGCCGACAATGGCCGTGGGATTCCGGTAGACATTCACGCGGAAG
>CAXGSZ010000246.1:0-4805 GCA_964012455.1 uncultured Alphaproteobacteria bacterium | reverse complement strand
ACCGAAAATTGGCGGCCACTTCTTTGCATGAAGTGGCCGCGCTCGATCAATCGATGATGGAGAGGTTCTCCGCAGAACTCTTACCATTTTGGCCCGCCTGCAGGTCATAGGACACTTTCTGTCCATCGTTCAGCGAGCCTAAACCGGCCCGTTCGACCGCCGAAATATGCACGAACGCATCCTTACCGCCGTCGTCAGGCTCGATGAAACCGTAGCCTTTTGTCGAGTTGAACCATTTAACTATACCAGTAGCCATAACTAGTTCCTTTTGAATTGGTTACGATTAGGCGCCGCGCACCTTGCGACGGCGTTGTTTACCAACGTCCACATTGTCGGAGTTATCTAACCAATCGGCGTACCGGTCACTCAGGTATCATCAAACGAATGCAACGTAAGACATGGATTAGGAGACCATAGGAGGAGACACGTCAACACGCTATTTCCCCTAAGTTCGCTCGGAACTGGCTAGAACGCCAATTCCGATCGGAGAGAGTGCATCCCTAATGGTCCACACTCGCCAAGACTACCTCAATCGCAGCCATGACCGTATCGCAGCTTGCTGGATCGGTCGCGTCGTGATGGGGTAGCCCGAATTCGCCGGCATCATTTTCGAAGCAACGCCCGGACGTCTGTGTAAATTCTTCCTACACTGCGGCTCGGCAAATGATAACCGCGCCAGTTCGGATATCACCGCCTGCCGTGCCGACCCCTTATTTCACCACCTTGGTACCCAGGAACGAGCTTGTATTCGGCGCAATAATCGTAGGTCCATCTTGGCCAAGCGACCGTGCCACTTTCCGACACGCGCCCGTACGTCTTTGCCGCCTCGACAAGCTTCGTCGGGTTACACCCGTGCAGCAGGACATGATGCCCCTGCGATACCAGTATCTTGGCCGACTCCAGCCCGAACCCATCGGCCCCACCTGTCAGAAGGATCGTCTTGACCATTACCAGACCTCCTCAAATTGCTCCGCGGATTTGGGAACCGCGGATCCCGGGTGCACTGCTGTGGATTGCGTCGTCACACGCGATCTGTCCGTATACTGGCGTGGATGGTAGACAAGAAACATGACTGAATCTCTACACAAGAACTTAATCGGCGAGGACCTGCTGTTCACGCACCCGGTCTGGGGCGATATATATGTACGGAACAAGCGGCCAGTGGATGTCACATCTTTCGCGCCGGACCGCATCGTCGTCCTGAAGCATGGCGCCACCTACGGCAGCACCGCATTCAATGTGCCGGTCGGCGGCCTATCCTGGATGGACTACCTCGCGGCCCGTGGCTTTGATACATATTGCCTTGACCTTCCGGGCTACGGTTACTCAGATCAACCACCCCAGATGGACGAACCGGCGGAAGCGAATCCGCCCTTCATGCGGACAACAAATGCCGCAGATTGTCTGGGGTTCGTCTGCGACCGCATCCGCGAGCGCCGGTAAACTGCACGTTTGTGCCTGATCGGGCATTCTTGGGGCACGGCGATCACCGCCCTCTATACCTCCGAACACAACGACCACGTCGAGCGGCTAGTGCTCTATGCGCCCATCTGGCTGCGCACCGGTGGTGAAAAGTCTCCGGTGCGCGTGGACGGCAAGGTGGGGGCCTATCGCACCGTGACCCGCGAGGCCACCCTGATCCGCCGTCAGGAAGGTCTGAACGAGAAACAGAAACTGACGGTCATGCCGAGAGAATGGTTCGAGCAGTGGTGGGACGCTGTGATCGAGGCCCAGCCGGAGGGTGGCGGCGAGACAATTCGGGCGCCCAATGGCGTCGTGCAGGACGGTCAGGAATGCTGGCAGGCCGGAAAGCCGGTCTACGATCCGGCCCAGATTTCAGTGCCCACCCTCGTAACGGTTGGCGAAATGGACAGGGATACGCCGGTCTATATGGCACAAACCCTGTTTCCCTTGTTGACCGGCGCGCCCTGGCGGCGCCTCGCCGTCCTTAGTGGCGGCACCCACACCATCCTGATGGAGCGGCATCGAATGCTGCTGTTCCGCAGCGTACAGCAATTCCTCGAGGAAATGCCGTCCGCCGCCAACGCGTTAATATAAAGCCTGTTAAGAACCAATGCTCTCGCGACCGTGAGGTTCTCCGAAATCGATCCGGGGCCCAGCCGGCACGATCCGTGTCGGATTAACCGATACATGACTAGCGTAATAATGCGAACGGATATGGTCGAAGTTGACCGTCTCTTTGATGCCGGGATACTGGTAGAGTTCGCGGGTATAGGCCCAGAGATGGGGATAGGCGACGAGCTGGCAGATATTGCACTTGAAATGCCCGACATACACCGGGTCGAACCGGACCAATGTCGGGAACAGCCGCCAATCGGCTTCCGTAATCCGCTCGCCGGTAAGGTAACGCTGGCCGGAAAGACGCTCTTCAAGGCTGTCGAGCTGGGCGAAAAGCGCAGCAACCGAGCGGTCGTAGGCCTCCTGTGACTTTGCGAACCCTGTTTTATACACACCGTTGTTCACGTCGTTGTAAACGCCGTCATTTATGGCATCGATCTCTGCACGCAGATCGGCCGGGTAGTAATCGGCTGTATTTCCCGTTATCGCGTCAAAGGCGATGTTGAACATCCGGATGATCTCGGAGCTTTCGTTGGAAACAATCGTGTTCTGTTGCTTGTCCCACAGGACCGGTACACTGGCGCGGCTCGTCACCTTCCTGTCCGCGGCGAGATAGACTTCGTACATCGCCGCCTTACCGAGCACCGGGTCACCCGTAGCACCTGGGTACGTGTCGGTCAGCTCCCAACCCATCTCGTACATCAACGGATGCACCACCGATACGCTCACGTGATCTTCCAGCCCCTTCAAATTTCTGAAGATCAAGGTGCGGTGTGCCCAAGGACAGGCGTAGGAGACGTAGAGATGATAGCGGCCACTTTCCGCCTTAAAGCCACCGTCGCCGGAAGGCCCCGACGCGCCGTCGGCCGTGATCCAGTTACGAAATGCCGTGTCCTTGCGGACAAACGACCCGTCAGTGCTCTGGACTTCCGCGCTGCGGTCGACCCATGCGCCTTCAATCAATGTCTTCATTCTCGTTTCCTCGAAAACTTGTGCCCGGCGCTATACCGGCCATCGAAGGAGAATCTCGGCCGCTTGTCATGCATGGTCAATGAGTCGAATCCGAGAAACTCAACGAAGGGAAGCGTTCCCTACAAGACCGAGAACCATAAAAAAAACCAACCGGCTAGGTACCGTCCGTCACGATCCGTATGCCGCCATCTCCAACAGCTTGTGCGAGCGGAATCGCGCCGCACACGAGATCAAATGTCTCAATGAAACCAATATCTGCCGAATTGGCGACCGCAGCGAAATAATCACTTTATTATAGATCGGATCTATAACCGTGTCCGTTCACTCTCACGGCGCCGGCAAGCGGTCAGCCGTCACGTGGTCCAAGCTTCACGCCGACCATCTCCTCATAGAGCGTGATCAGAGAGCTGCCATCCCTTTTATTGAGACCGGCAGCGCGCGCCATCTGATAGACCTGTTGCGAGGCGGCGGCCATGAACATCGGCACGCCGAGTGCCTTGGCGAAGCCCGTTTCCAGTTCCTGATCTTTATAGGAGATATCGATCGTGCCACCAGGTGAGAAATCTCCACTGAGGTAGCGTGGTGCGGCCGCTCGGAAACTATCCGAATTGCCGGTACTGACGCTGATAACGTCGACCATCTGTCGCGGTTCGAGCCCTGCCTTGGCGCCAAGCGCCATCGCTTCCGCGATCACTACCTTCGTCACCTGGGTGATCATGTTGTTGCAGAGCTTCATCGCTAGGCCATGTCCAATCTCACCCATATGGAAGACGTTCGCGGACATCGCGTCAAAATACGGCCGGCAGGCTTCAACCACGGTGCCGTCACCGCCGACAATGATCGAGAGATCGCCAGAAATCGCACGCGGCACGCCGCCGCTGACCGGCGCGTCAAGCATCTTGATGCCCTTTTCCGCTAAGATATCGTGCATTTCCTTAACCGCGAGCGGGTCGATCGTCGCGCTACAGACAAAAATATCGCCTTCCTGCGCTTCCTCGATAATCCCGCCATCGCCAAGCACGACCTCACGCACCTGCGCCGTTGTCTCAACGATACAGATGACGGTTGACGCCCCTTGTGCCACGCCAGCCGGCCCGTGCGCAATCTTCGCGCCAAGACCCGCAAAGCGTTCATTCCTCGCCGGGTCAATATCGTAGGCAACCATATTGAAGTCGGCTTTCAGCAGGTTAGCGGCCATACCGCCGCCCATCATACCCATGCCGATGAAACCTATGGTCTTATTGCGATCGCTCATGAAAGCCCCCCTGTTACGTCGATGGTCAATCCAGTCACAAAATCCGCGTCGCTCGACAACAGGAAAGCGATGACGCCCGCCTGATCACGTGCGGTTGCAATGCGTTTTAACGGGACCTTCTCGATTTCCGCTGCCTGGCTTTCGGAACTCCGTTTCTCCCAATGGGGCATCAGGCGTTCCGTTAGCGTCAAACTCGGCGCAATCGCATTAACGTTGATGCCGTATTGCCCCAACTCGAGTGACAGTTTGCGAGTCAGCGCAATGATGCCGCCCTTCGCCGTTGCATAGGCCGAACTGCTGGAAACGCTCAAGCCGCGTCCGGCAATCGATGCAAGATTAACGATCTTGCCGCTACCCGCCGTCTTCATGCCGGGAATGACAGCATTGCAGAAAAGGAAGGTCGCATCGAGATTGAAGTCGAGCAGCTTCTTCCAGTCGTCGAAACTCATGGCGTCGATGGGTATGCTCGGATCCTCGACGATGGTGCTGCCCCCTACGG
>CAXGSZ010000245.1:0-4816 GCA_964012455.1 uncultured Alphaproteobacteria bacterium | reverse complement strand
GTTGCATTCGATCTAAAGGGGCTGGGTGGGACCATTGCAGGTAATGTCATCGTCGATTCAGCGCGCGAACTCGACATGACTGTAAATCTCTTTGGTATACGGTCGAGCGCACTTTCAATGCTCGCCCCGCAATTTTTGGGTATGTCGAACATTGATACATTGATCGATGTGCGGGCAGCGGGTCGTCTCGACTCCCTCGGCGAAATTCGGCATCTGGAGTTCGATGCAAAGACAGGTGCCGGGACTTTGGCTCTACCCCATGAATTGCCGAAGCCGCTTAAGTTCGAGCGTATCGAGTTTGCGGGTGACGTGCGAAACGCGTTCGATACTGTAAACATTACCGAGGCGAAAATTGATTTCGGCCTGCCTCAACTTGAGTTTAGTTTGTTCGCCTCTCGGTTGGGGGAAAATCTTCGGGCGCATCTCGATGCGGAGTTTAGCGGTCTGCAGATGTCCGAACTGGCGCAATATTGGCCCAAAAAGCTTGGTTCATCGGCTCATGCTTGGACGACAAGCAATATACACAGTGGTGAGGTAGAGAGAGTCGATCTTGCGCTCATTTTTGACGTGCCGATTGCGTCTCCAACGGAAACTGAAATCCGCTCAATTTCAGGTTCTCTGAAGTATGAAAACCTTGTTGTTGATTACTTCAATCCTTTTCCGATAGCGACCGGAATTGGAGGCAGCGCAACCTTCACCAATGATCGTTTTGATCTAAATGTAGAGCGTGGAAAATTACTCGATCTCGACCTCGATCACGGTGTCATCAACATTACACGGCTCGATACCGACGCTGAGGAGATCGCGATAGATCTTGTCTTGCGTGGACCCTTATCGACTGCGCTCGTTCTAGCGGATCGTGAACCCTTTGGCCTTGTCGGGGATGTTGGCATCGACCCAGCCGTCGTCGAAGGTGAAATGGCGACACGGCTTGCCTTAAGTTTCCCGTTGCGTAAAGATGTGAGTCTCTCTGAAGTAACAGTGTCTTTGGCCGCAAATATGCGCGGCATAGGCATGAGCCCGGGACCGTTCGGCTTCTTGTTAGAGAAATCAGACCTCGAACTAAAACTGTCCAATAATACGATGAAGGTTGCGGGTCAGGTAATGCTCAATGGCGTACCTCTATCTCTGGACTGGCACGAGATATTTGCAGAAGGCCAAGAGCTCCGCAGCCGTTACATTCTCAGCGGCAACGTCAATTCGACTGCATTCGAAAGACTGGGCTTGCCGGATATTCCAGTCCTAAGTGGCGACGTTGAAACGAACGTGATCCTGACCCGGTTTGGCGATGGTCGCAGCGAGGTGATGGCCTCTGGAGATCTCGGTCAGGCAGTCCTCTCGATCCCCCAAATTGGCTGGCTCAAGCCGCTCGGAGACCCCGGTGATTTCCAGTTCGGTCTGTTATTTGCACCTGACGGCACTCCCAAAATTGAGAGCTTCACCGTTAATGCGCCAGGTCTGGAAATCGCCGGCCAGGTCGATTTTGAGGGCCACGCTTGGACGGCGGAACTTGCCAGGTTTAAAGTGGATAAGACCGATTTGCGTGGCGCTCTGATCCGCCGGCCCGATGGCGGATACCTTGCCCGAATTGATGGAGGATCACTCGACCTCGAGCCTATCCTTTTCGGTAACGGTGAGGAGCCGCGGGAGGTCGAGGTGAGTTCTGATAGCGCCACCCCATCCGTCGTGATCGATGCGAAATTTAATTCTGTTCGAACGAGCTCCGAGAGCCGGTTCGGCCTCACCGAAGTACAGGCGCGGAGTGCCGGCAGCGATTTCGATTTTCTGGTGTTCTATGCCGAGCTGCCGGATGACAAGCATCTTCGCGCGAGTTATATGCCAGATGGAGATGGGCATTCTTTGCACGTGCGTAGCGATGATGCGGGCCAAGCGTTGGTCGCTCTTGGCTGGAGTGACAAACTCGAAGGCGGTACGTTGTTGATTGAAGGCAAGCGTGAAGTCGCTTCAGAGCCTCTGAAGGGCCTGTTTAAACTTGAGGGTTACAAAATCTTAAACGCGCCCGCCTTGGCGCGTCTACTTCAGGTTGCGTCGCTGACCGGTATTTTTGATGCCCTAAAGCGTGGTCTCGACTTTGTATCTTTCGATGGAAAGTATTTGTATCACGATGCAATTCTCCAAATCGAAAAATCGCGGGCATATGGCTCTTCCATCGGATTTACTCTGGAAGGTACGCTCGACCTTGAAGATGACGAAGTCGACTTCAACGGGACCGTTGTTCCAGCCTATACGGTCAACCGAGTGTTGGGCCAGATTCCGATACTCGGACCGATACTGACCGGGGGCAAGGACGAGGGTCTGTTTGCGGCCTCATATGGCGTGACAGGACGATTGGACGATCCTGCGATTGCAGTAAATCCATTGTCCGCGTTAGCGCCCGGATTTCTTCGCAATCTGTTTGATGTGATCGGCGGTGGTGGAGAAAAGGCGGGCGAGCCGAACTCACAGTAGGTTCGTCACGACGGAATTACGATGGCGTGTCGCTTCCGTCCTGCGGATAATTTGATAACACCCTCATCGTTCACATCCGATAGTGTTATAGTAGCAAGCTCCTCTTTCACGACTGCATCGTTCAAGCGACCGCCGCCTCCCCTGATAAGTCGTCGGGCCTCACTGTTGCTCTTCGCAAGACCTGTCTCGCGTAGCAGCTCGTAAAGAGGGACGCCGTCCGAGAGGCGCGTGCGCGTGACGTCAATTCGCGGAAGGTCTTCGCCGGTGCCGCCTTCCTGAAATGTCTGGCGTGCCGTTTCCGATGCTGCTTTTGCAGCCGCCGGACCGTGGCACATCGTGGTCGCTTCGTTGGCCAGTATGATCTTGGCCTGGTTAATCTCTGAACCTTCAAGGCACTCAAGCCGAGCGATTTCATCAAGCGGCAATTCGGTAAACAGGCGCAGGAAACGCCCAACATCGGCATCCTCAGTATTCCGCCAATACTGCCAATAGTCATAGGCCGGCAGCATGTCTTCGTTGAGCCAAACGGCGCCGGTGGCCGTCTTTCCCATTTTAGCGCCGCTGGCGGTTGTCAAAAGTGGTGAAGTGAGGCCAAACAATTGAACACCGTCCACTTTGCGCCCGAGTTCGACACCTGAGACGATGTTACCCCATTGATCCGAACCGCCCATTTGGAGCTGGCAGTTATATTGTCGGAAAAGCTCCAAGAAGTCGTAAGATTGAAGAATCATGTAGTTAAATTCGAGGAAGGAGAACGGCTGCTCGCGATCTAATCGCAATTTTACTGAATCAAATGTCAGCATGCGATTGACGGAGAAATGTCGACCGTAATCTCTAAGAAAATTGACATATTGAAGCTTGTCAAGCCAGTCGGCGTTATTGACCATGACTGCGTCAGAGTTTCCATCGCCAAATATCAAAAACTTAGCGAAGATTCCCTTGATTCCCTCGATGTTCTGAGAGATGTCGGCATCCGTCAGCAATCTGCGTTGTTCGTCTTTTCCAGAAGGGTCGCCAACCTTGCTGGTGCCGCCTCCCATGAGCACGATCGGCTTATGCCCGCATTTTTGCATCCATCGCAGAAGCATAATTTGCACGAGACTACCGGCATGGAGCGATGTCGCGGTAGCATCGAAGCCTATATAGCCTGATAGCTCGCCGTCGATGGCAAGAGCGTCGAGTGCTTCTAGATCCGTCGCTTGATGGAAATATCCTCGCTCTTTGACGGTGCTCAGGAATTCGGATCGCAATTCGCTCATGGTCGCTACGATATGCATACTTGCTCAAGGGGCGGACCCTTTAGCACAATAGAAACAGGGCTACAACGAAAGGCGGAGACAGACGATTGCTGGCAATCGGCTTAATGAGTGGAACCTCGATCGATGGTGTCGATGCGGCGTTGATCGATACGGATGGGAACCATCGTATTGAACGCTTGGCCTTCCATTCCCAGCCATATGAACCGGATTTTGCAGACCGAATTCGAAATGTGCTCGGCCGTTCGGAGCCGGACCAGGAGACCAGGGCGGTCGAGCGCGATATTACCATGTTGCATGCGCAGACGATCGACACGATGCTAGCAAAAGCGTCGATTGATCGTTCGGCCGTTGGTGTTGTCGGTTTCCATGGCCACACTCTTCACCACAAGCCGTCGCGCCGATTCACCTGGCAGATTGGTGATGGCGAATTGCTTGCGGCGGAGTGCGGGATAGACGTCGTTGCCGATTTCCGATCAGCAGATGTCGATGACGGTGGTGAGGGAGCGCCGTTAGCGCCTATCTTTCATGCTGCGCTAATGTCGGGTCACGAGAAACCGATTGCGGTCTTGAACCTTGGTGGGGTCGGAAACGTCACCTGGATTGGCCCGGACGACAAGTTGATCGCCTTCGATACGGGCCCAGGTAATGCCTTGATTGATGATTGGGCGTATCGCTACACGGGGAAGCCTATGGACCGGGACGGGGCAATGGCGCGTCGCGGTCAGATTGACGACAAAGCTCTGGCCGCCCTGTTGCGCTTTCCGTATTTACGGCGAATCCCGCCAAAATCGTTAGACCGTAATGAGTTTGATACGACTGCGATCGAGCCGCTTCTTGTGGCAGACGGGACAGCGACGCTCACTGCGTTTACTGTTGCTTGCGTTCAGTCAGCACTCGAGCATTTGCCCGCCGTACCTGTCCGCTGGGTGGTGTGTGGTGGAGGTAGAAAGAATCCGGCAATCATGGCGGGTTTGCGTCTGGCGCTGGGTGTGCCGGTTGATCCGATGGAGGCGCTCGGTTGGAATGGCGATGCGATCGAAGCCCAGGCCTTTGCGTATCTCGCCGTTCGAAAGCTGGAAGGCTTGCCG
>CAXGSZ010000244.1:0-4847 GCA_964012455.1 uncultured Alphaproteobacteria bacterium | reverse complement strand
GCGTCTCGCCATTGACGGGCCTGAAAACGGGCGGCATGTTGCCGCTTGTTCCGCGCTTCGCCGCGTAGCTTCGCGGTGGCCGCCAAGCAAAGTCCGAGGAACCCGCCGTGACCGCCATGACCGCAGACCCGAAACAGATGGCGAATGCCATCCGAGCCCTTTCCATGGACGCCGTCCAACAGGCAAATTCCGGGCATCCCGGTGCTCCGATGGGAATGGCGGACATTGCAACGGTCCTTTTCACCCGCTTTCTGAAGTTCGATCCGGCTGACCCGGACTGGCCGGACCGCGATCGTTTCGTGCTATCAAACGGACATGGCTCAATGCTGCTCTATTCATTGCTCTACCTCACGGGGTATGAGGATGTCGATATCGAGCAAGTTCGAAATTTCCGCCAACTCGGCAGCCGAACCGCCGGCCATCCTGAGTATGGACATGCCCGCGGGATCGAAACCACGACAGGACCGTTGGGTCAGGGGATTGCCAACGCTGTCGGCATGGCGCTCGCCGAAAGAATGCTGGCGGCGCGCTTCGGCAGTGACGTTGTCGACCATTACACATACGTTTTCGCAGGCGACGGTTGCCTGATGGAGGGGATCAGTCATGAAGCGATCTCCATGGCCGGACATCTGAAGCTCAGCAAACTGATCGTGCTGTTCGACGACAATGAGATTTCGATCGACGGTCCGACAGACATGGCCGTGAGCGACAATCAGTTGGTACGGTTCGAAGCGAGTGGTTGGGAGACGTCCCGGGTCGACGGTCACAATCAGGATGACATCACCGCAGCAATCGAAGCGGCACGCGCAAGCGACAAGCCGTCATTAATCGCCTGCAGGACAATTATCGGTTACGGATCGCCCAACAAGGAAGGAACGGCAGCCACCCATGGCGCGCCGCTCGGTGCGGACGAAATCGCCGCAACCCGCGTGAAGCTGGGCTGGTCCCACCCGCCATTCGAAGTTCCGGATGAGTTGCTGGAAGCGTGGCGGGCGGCCGGACGCCGGTCGGCAGGCGAGCGACAAGCATGGAACGGTCGTCTCTCTGCCCTCGAAGATCAGGCTAGATTGGCCTTTGAGCGGACGATGGCGGGCGAGCTGCCGGACGAACTCGAAGCCGCGGTCGATTCATACAAGAAGTCTCTTGCCGATGATCCACCGAAGCTCGCCACGCGGCAGTCCTCACAAAAAGCCCTGAATGTGCTGACCAAGGCCGCCCCCGAGCTTGTCGGCGGCTCGGCCGACCTCACAGGCTCAAACCTTACGCTGGCCGATGGCATGGAGGCGGTTTCCGCTGACAATTACGGCGGTTCGCATATCTATTACGGTGTTCGCGAACACGGCATGGCGGCCGCAATGAATGGAATGGCGCTTCACGGCGGCTTGATACCATACGGCGCGACATTCTTGATCTTTACTGACTATTGCCGACCTTCAATCCGCCTTTCGGCGCTGATGAAGCAACGCGTCATTTACGTCATGACGCACGACTCCATCGGTCTCGGCGAAGACGGCCCGACGCATCAGCCGATTGAGCACCTGGCCAGTTTGCGCGCCATGCCGAACGTATATGTATTCCGGCCTTGCGACGCCGTCGAAACAGCAGAATGCTGGCAACTCGCACTGCAATCGAAGGACGCGCCATCCATTCTCGCCCTCACCCGACAGGGATTGACGCCCGTCCGCACCGAGCACTCGCCGGCAAATCTCTGCGCCAAAGGTGGGTACGTCGTCGCTGACGCGGGAAGCGACCGTAAGGCAACGATACTTGCAACCGGCTCCGAAGTTGAGATCGCCCTCGCGGCACGCGAGAGCCTCGAGCAAAACGCCATTGGCACGGCGGTCGTCTCGATGCCGTGCCACGAACTCTTCGACGCACAGGACGAAAACTACCGGCAATCCGTGCTCGGCGCCGGTACTGTCCGCGTCGCGGTAGAAGCGGCTGTCCGCGCCGGGTGGGACCGCTATATAGGTCCGGAAGGCGGGTTCATTGGAATGAACGGCTTCGGTGCGTCAGCCCCGGCGGGCGCATTATACGAGCACTTTGGCATTACGGCGGCGGCAGTCGAAGTAGCTGTCCGCGAAAGACTATAGGGAAGCAGAACATGGCAGTGCGTGCAGGTATCAACGGTTTTGGTAGGATCGGTCGTTTGGTCATGCGGGCGGCGATCGAAGCCGGACGCGACGACATTGAGTTCGTCGGCATCAACGACCTCGGCGACGTAAAAAGCAACGCCCATCTCCTGAAGTACGACACGGTACACGGACGTCTCGACACCAACATCACGACCGGCGATGACTGGATGGATTTCGGCAAGGGCAAGATCAAGGTGACCGCGGAGCGCGACCCGGCAAAGCTGCCGTGGAAAGAGTTGGATGTCGATATAGCAATGGAATGCACGGGTATCTTCACCGATAGGGAATCCGCTTCAAAGCATCTTGAGGCCGGCGCTAAGCGCGTCCTGGTATCCGCTCCGGCTTCCGGCGCGGACCTCACCCTCGTTTACGGCATCAACCACGATCAGCTGGACCCGAGCCACACGGTCGTTTCGAATGCTTCTTGCACAACAAACTGCCTCGCCCCGGTCGCTTATGTCCTGAATCAGGCCATTGGCATTGAGCGCGGATACATGACAACGGTCCACGCATTCACCGGGGACCAGCGGACGACGGACACGCTCCATTCCGATATGCGGCGCGCCCGTGCCGCCTCCCAGTCACTGATTCCGACCTCCACAGGTGCGGCCAAGGCCGTTGGCCTTGTTCTTCCGGAACTCAACGGCAAACTCGACGGCACCTCGATCCGCGTCCCGACACCCAACGTCTCGCTGATCGACTTCAAGTTCGACGCGGCTCGCGATACGGACGTAGCTGAAATTAATGGCGCGATCCAACAGGCAGCCGACGGATCATTGAAAGGCGTTCTCGATACGAACGATGAGCCGCTAGTTTCCATTGACTTCAACCACAATCCGGCAAGCTCGATCTTCGATCTGACGCAAACTCAGGTCATTGAAGGCCGCCTCGTCCGCGTACTGTCGTGGTACGACAATGAGTGGGGCTTTTCAAACCGCATGTCGGATACTGCCGTGGCAATGGCTACACTCGGCTAGGGCTTTGCCTATACTGTCGCCGTGATTGCGACGAAACGAAAATCGGTTACGGTCTACGGATTGGAACACGCCGTCTTGGCCGCGCGTGTCGCGGCTGAGATGGACGTATCCATTAATCTGATAAGTGGCGATGCTGCGGCCGCACATGCCGGCCCAGCATGGTTCCGATCGCTTCTTGAGGAAACGCGCAGGCATTACCCGGACGCCAAAATTGAGGGCGCGCTCGATTGCGATGATTTCACTGGATACGCCCTCGCCGCCCTCCGCGAAGGCCTTTCCACCATTATTTACGAGGGTACCGCGAACGATGCCGTCGACGATATCGCACGCCAGTGCGGCGCCACGGTGTTGCGGAGAAGACCCGAATCTCTGGACGCACGTGCGGCGCATTCCTCAGGTTCGCTCGAAGCCGCTTTGCGATCCTGGTTTAGGTAACCGTCTTTCCCAAGCCGCTGCGAGAAACAAGTAGAGCTATTCGGCACGGATCATCAGCTGGAGCTCAGACATGCGTATCCACAATCTCTACGAAGATGAAAACGGCGAATCGCACTTCCGCGATATCGAGATCGAATGGGCGGAGGAACGGAACTTCAGTAAGTATTCGGCGAGAATGCCGACCAACGGCATCATCTTCCGTGAGACATCGGGAGACTACGATCTAGACTGGCACCCAGCCCCCCGCCGCCAGTACATCGTCAACCTAGACGCGGGTGTGAAGATCACTGCGAGTGACGGTGAGAGCCGCGAGATCAAGGCGGGTGAGATTATTCTTGTCGAAGATCTAACCGGCAAGGGCCACCTTTCACAATCGGTCGGCGGCCAGCTGCGCCATTCACTCTTCATCCCAGTCGAGTAGTTTGACGTAGCAATAGAAGACGGAGGCAATTGTTGTGACTAATAAAATCAGGGTAGGTATAGTCGGCGCGACCGTTACACAGGGTGGCAGCGGTTGGGGTGCTAACGCGCATGTTCCCGCTTTGCATGCATTGCCTAACTATGAACTGAAGGCCGTTTGCACCGCGCATAAAGACACGGCGAAGGCCTCGGCTGAGAAGTTCGGCGCCGACCTTGCATTTCACGATATGGGCGAAATGGTTGCACATCCCGATGTCGATCTCGTCACCGTCGTTGTCCGCGTCCCATGGCATAGGCCACTGGTAATGCAGGCGATCGATGCTAAGAAACCGGTCTGCTGCGAATGGCCGCTCGGTGCGCATGTTGCGGAAGCAACCGAGATGGCGGACGCCACACAGAGCGCAGGAATCGCCAGTTTGGTAGGCCTTCAGGCGCAAAGCGACCCGGCGATCATGTATGCCCGCGACATCGTCGCCAACGGTAAGATTGGCGATATCGTCACCGTCAACCTGCGTGTTATGGTCAATGCGATCCCCGAGCGTGGCGACGGCCGCATTTGGCAAGGCATTCGGCAGAATGGGGCCAACCCCATGACCATACCGGGTGGCCATGCCGTCGACGCGCTTTGTTACATTGTTGGAGAGTTCGCTGAACTCAGTGCACGAGTGACGACACGAATCCCAATGTGGAAACACGCCGTCACCGGAGAAGATTTTCCCGTCGACGCGCCAGACACGGTGACGGTTGCCGGACTGTTGACGAATGGGGCCGAAGCAGCATACCAAGTTGCGAGCGTGCCTTATAACGCAAGCGGCACCCGAATGGAGATATACGGCCAAAAGGGAACGCTGGTTCCGACAGCGAAATCGGTCAATATCGG
>CAXGSZ010000243.1:0-4887 GCA_964012455.1 uncultured Alphaproteobacteria bacterium | reverse complement strand
TATGGCCAAAATCACAGAAGAGGTCGACTGGCCCTCCATGAACAAAGATCAGATCATCGCCATCCGCGTTACGCGCCAGTATCTTCATCCGCTTCGGCGCTCGCCATAGCCGGATCGATACATGCGAATTATGCAACACGACTGCGGCATCCTAAGGACTGGCGGCTTCCACGTTCAGGCAGGCAAGGTCGAAGGCCCGGGGGCGCAACGGCCCCTCCCAATCAATCCATCCAGTTGGCGGATGCTTGTCGTAAAAATGAGCGGCGGGACCGAAGAAGCCCTCCTTGCTCATTTCCCTTTCGAAAGTTCCTTCCGGCAGTCCGGCGTGAGCTTGTCTGGAAGCCTCTCCGCGTAGAACCTGCATAGGTACATAGCGTTTCATCGGTCGCCTATCCCATCTCAGGGCGCAGCCTGTGTGGCGATCGCCCTACCTTGTTCTATTTGATAGTAGGAGAGGAAAATCTTCCATCAACAAAGCGAGCTAGAGTTACAGCCGTGAAAAACTATCAGGACGGTGGGGAAGCCATTCTCGAAGCTTTGAGGCGGCTTAAGACAGACTATGTGATTTCGTCACCCGGCTCGGAATGGGCGCCTTTTTGGGAAGCCCTCGCTCGCCAAAAACGCGACGGTACAGAGGGCCCGTCATATATCGACGTCGGACATGAAAGTATTGCCGTCAATATGGCAACCGCCTACACGAAAATTACGGGGAAAATGCAGGCAGTCATGCTGCATGCCGGTGCCGGTATGCTGCAAGGTGCGATGGCCATCGATGCCGCGGGAGCGATGGAGACCCCGCTTGTTATCATGTCCGGCGAAGTCCTTGGATACGGCGAGGGAGATGTCGACCCTGGGTCGCAATGGTATCGCAACCTTAGCGTCGTCGGCGGTACGCAACATCTGATCGACCCGGTCGTCAAATGGTCGCAGCAGGTCGCCTCAATCAATACGTTGCATGAAAGCATCGTGCGCGCTGGCGAAATGGCGCAACGCGGACCCAAAGGGCCAACCTATCTTTGCATCCCGATGGAAACAATGTTGGAGCCGTGGGACAGGCCTGAACTGCTGAGAGAGGTACCGCCCGCGCCCAAATCAGCGCCGCTCTCCGAAGATATTGAACGCGTAGCCATCTCACTGACCTTGGCCAAGTGCCCGGTCATCTCAACCGCAAATCTAGGTCCAGACACCGATGCGTTCGATGCCCTGGTCGTGCTTGCCGAAACCCTTGGTGCACCCGTGGTCGAGGGCCAAGACGCCTTTTTCGGCAATTTCCCAAAATCCCATGATCTCTATCTCGGCCAGAGCATTGAGCCACTGTTGCGGAAAATGGACTTGGCCCTTCTTGTTGAGAGTCGAGCACCATGGTACCCGCCCAGCAACCGGCCCGCCGATGCACGGATTATCGCTATTGGCGAGAATCCGTTGAAGGAACACATGGTCTACCAAACTATGCACGCCGACACGTATCTCGAAGGGAATGCGGCGACGACGCTGAAGATGCTGGTCGATGCGCTAGAGCAGCAGGGTATTGATAAGAGTGTTGTCGCACTAAGACGGGAGAAATGGCGGAAAGCGCATGATGAACTCCTAGAACACCTTAGCACTGTCGAAGCGGAGGCCGCCAGCGCCATGACGATCACGCCGCCGCTGGTGATGAAAGCGCTCCGCGATGTCGCGCCAAAAGATTGCTCCGTCATCGACGAAACAATTGTCCATCAACTTGAGATTCGTGAACACCTGATGTGGGACGATCCGTTGACCTTCTTTCGAGCACCAAGCGGGCTCGGCCAAGGTTTGGGGTATGCTCTCGGCGTGAAGCTCGCGCTGCCCGAACGCTTGGTCGCAGTTACGATCGGAGATGGCAGCTTCATGTACAATCCAGTCGTACCAACTCTGGCCCTTTCCGATGAGCAGAACCTCCCCTTGTTAATCCTGGTTTTTAACAATAGCCAGTACGCCGTTATGAAATACTTCCACAAGCGCTTTTATCCCGACGGCGCTGCGGTTGGTGATGATGATTACTACGGCGTGAATATCAAAGGGCCGAACTACGAAGAAGCGGTCGCCATGATTGGCGGATACAGAGAGCGTGTTAACGATCCTGCCTTACTGACGGGTGCGATGGAGCGCGCCGCAGCGAGCGTGCGCGCTGGGAAGACTGCAATCCTGAATGTGATCATGCCGGGAGAGGGAGGCGTCCGTTAATTTATGTCGTTCGACGATAAAAACGACATAAACGCGTGTCTCTAGGACCCTTCCGGAACGGCGATACAAATAAGCTTTTTAACCCGAGTATCGGTCTGACCGATCGGAAATAACCCGCACACGAACCGAACAACGCCGTATTTTATTTGCGGCACCTCGGCAGTCCAGAAAGTCGATCTGACCTCATCGACCATTGCGTCATATCTTGCCAACATGACCCTTCGGCCTTCCACCCCGAAAACATCCCTCGCAAGCTTTACAGTCAAATCGCGACTGACGAATTCGACATTGCTGGTACCTGCCAAACGATAGAAGTAATCACGCGGCACGCCATCTTTGATAACATCCATCCAAGAGAAGGATGCATGGTATCAAGGCCGCTCCGATCTCCAACGGATTGATTGCACTCGGCGACGGCATGCGGTGCTCGCCCTGGAGATCTTTCCAGTAACGCTCTAATGCAACTAAGAAGGAATTATCCCCGATTTGCGAACGCACGATACGTTTCGGGTGGAAGACGCTGTGGCGCCCTACGCGATTGTCGTTCGTGCTTATCGTTCCTTCCCAACATTAGGACGCTATCGAGATCTATGTATGGACACTCCAATAGTTAAAAGAGCGGCTAAGGCGTCGCAGGACTGTATTCGGTTTCTGTTTTTTCGGCCAATTCCATGGATTTAACAAAATCATCCATGTGCAGCAGAGGGATCGCCTTGCTGTTCATCGCGAGACCGAATGAATCAGTTAAATGCAAGTTCGCCGCGAGTGCGGTTTGATCTGGCATTTCGTAGATATAGACCATATCCCATTCCCCATAGCTCCCGAACTGGGCGATCGGTTTTCCACCAAAATCGGTGATCGCCTTCCGATGTACCTCGGCCCGATCGCGCATTTCGGCCCGCGCGACCATCGCTGCTTTTTGCTCATTATGATACTTCACGAGGTAGAGGACAGGTATACCCATCGGTCTTGCTCCTGCTTTTTTGGAAATTTAGCTTATCGGACCAATGTCACTTAGAACAAAGAATTAGTCGAGGGACAGATCATGAGCGACGCGCTTCATTTTATGACCATTGCGGAAGCCGGTGCGCGAATCGCCAAAAGGGAACTTTCGCCAGTCGAATTGATCGACGCATATATTTCGCGCATCGAGGCGTTGAACACACAACTCGATGCATTTGTCACCCCGACGCTCGAACTTGCGCGAGACCAAGCAAAGGCCACGGAAGCAGAAATCGCTGACGGAACACACAAAGGACCGCTTCACGGTTTGCCTTTCGGCTTGAAAGACATCTACGAGACCAAGGGCATTCTGACGTCCGGCCATTCGAAGGTCATGCAAGACCATATACCCGAGCAGGATGCGACGACGACGGCAAAACTTTTCGATGCCGGAATGGTCCTGATCGGAAAACTATCAACACACGAATTCGCCCACGGCGGCCCATCATTTGATTTACCGTGGCCACCCGCCCGCAATCCTTGGAACACGGATCACATCACCGGCGGTTCTTCGAGTGGTTCAGGCGCAGCCGTAGCTGCTGGTTTCCTCCCAGGCGCGATGGGATCGGACACTGGCGGTTCAATCCGAAATCCTGCGTGCCTCAGCGGCACTGCCGGCTTCAAGCCGACTTATGGATTGGTCAGTCGAGCAGGCGTTATCGCCAATTCCTACACCTTCGACCACTGTGGCCCCTTAACCTGGACCGTAGAAGATTCAGCATTAATGATGCAGGCGCTCGCGGGCCATGACCCTCGCGACCCCGCGAGCGCCCATGTCAGCATTCCGGATTTCGCCGCCGCACTTGGGGGCGACCTGAAAGGCAAGCGGATCGGAATTGTTCGTCATTTCTATGAAGACGAATTGCCCGCAAGCGACGAGACAAAGCAGGCACTTGAAGCAGCCTACGATGTATTGCGTGGCTTGGGTGCGGAATTGGAGGACGTACGTCTCCGCAGCTGCCGCGAGTATATGGACGTCAAAGTAACGATCGCCGAATCTGAGCTCTATAACGTGCACGAAGGTAATCTTCGAACTAGGCCCAGCGACTTCGGTTCGGATTTCCTGGGCCGTTGTACTCCGGCGTGCCTCATTACGGGCGCGGATTACGTGGCGGCACAACGAGAACGCCGGGTCATGCTGTCGGAGATGCAACCCATCTACGAACGATTCGATCTACTGGTCACTGCAGGCACCTATGCCGCGCCTCGTTTCGACGCCCATCGGACGGTTTCTTTTTGGGAAAATGCAGCCATTACGACACCGTTCAACGTTACAGGCGGGCCAGCGCTCGCGCTTTGTATCGGATTTACGGATACCGGTTTGCCGATGTCGATGCAGATCGTCGGAAAGCCGTTCGACGATGCCGCGGTATTGCAGGCAGGAGACGCTTACGAGCGCGCGACTTCCTGGCGCGCGCGTCGACCGGAACTCAATCCGAACGCCGAGATATCCCCTGCTCCGCGCCCAGCCCCCGACGTACCGTCGGGAGCCAGTGCGGATACACGCGACCGGGTTGCGCGCGCTGTAGCAGCCGCAGGTCTTCCGCTCAACGACGCTCAGATAGATCAGATAAACGCTGCAGCACCCTATGTCTCGGAAATGGTCGGGCGCATTAATCGCGACCGCTCCTTCGCTCACGAACCGTCGAATACGTTCTCTTTCGCAAGCTAATCCGGCCG
>CAXGSZ010000242.1:0-4899 GCA_964012455.1 uncultured Alphaproteobacteria bacterium | reverse complement strand
CTTGCCGGCCTGACGATCGCGGCATTCTTTCCCGAATATTATCAAGCCGATGGTCCCTCGAAGCGGTTTGTCACCGTCGTCGGTCGCTATGGTGCTAAATGGCCGGCTGCCGAATTGGCCGCGGTACTGGCACACGAACTCGTCGGACACGGCATGCAGCATTATCGGGGTCGGCTGCAGCATGTGCGTACCATCGATCTCGAATGCGAGGCCTATCTTTATGAAGAACAGGCCTATCAGGATCTCGGTATTGACAAACGCTCTAACGAGATGATCCGGTTTCGTCAGGCGCTTGAGGATCAATGGTGCAAGACTTTGCGCGCAGACACAAAGCGGAACGAGCCAAATAAAATGGCCCTTTGGGAGCGCCTCAATCCCGACGTCCCGGGAATCCTTGAGGTCTATCTGCGGTATGTCGAACGGCTACGGCGTGACGGGACAGCAAGCAAAGCGATTGATATAGAGCGTCGAGACGGCTTGCGTCGCTGACTAGTCAACATATCGCCTCGCACAAAATTGCAAGCGTGCGGCGCATGCAAGGGCTGCATCTTCTTCGTAATAACGCGCACCGGTAGGATTGGCGGAAGAATGCCTCGCCATGTAGCAGTAGGTGATCGAACGTTTATGGACTTTAGTATGCCCAGCTCGAACAGGGTGACCATATCGCGGTTGATCCTAAGGTCATCGGTTGCGAAATGTCCCATGACCAGGCTCTTAAGGCACTTCGATTTGCGCGTTGGGTGTCTGGCGCGGTTGTAGTAAATGACGGTTGCTTCGACCGGTTCGACCGTCGCTGCACTCAATGTCCCACCGCCGCCAAAGCACCAGCCCACCGTGGATGGTCTGTCAGTTGTTTACGGCTGCTCCCGGAGCCAGCGGAGCCATTTGCCGCTGAGCTCAAGCGTCTCTGCCCGACTGACCTGGCCGAGAAAACGTTTTGTGTTGTTTCGCCGAGTTGCGGTCTTGCCGTGCATCAGGTCGACAGCTAGTGCTACAAAGCCCTCGTGCATGAATTCCTGGGCCATCGTTTTGATTTGGTCGTTGAGACTCCACCAAACGCGGGAAAGTACAACGCCCGGCGCCGACGTTTGGTCGGGCACCGCCAGGAAGGCCGCAACCGCGCGCCCGCTGTCGAGGCGCAGCGCAACGCGTTCCAGCTTTTGTGCCGCCGCGCGTGCGAGTACCGGGTCCGCCAGAATTGACGTGAGCGGCATGTCGGCGAGGCTAGCCGCTAACTCAGTCAATATGTCACGACGTTCTCCGCGAATACCGTCCTCTTCTGCGGCAAGCACGCGCGTCAGAGGCCACGAAGTGCGATTAAATAGTGAATGATTAGCCGACGCGGCCGTGGCAATGTTTGTATTTCTTGCCGGATCCACAGGGGCAGGGAGCGTTGCGTGCAACCTTGCCCCAAGTCGAGGGTTCATTGGGATCTATCACGGCCGCTGCCGCGCGGCTTTGGATGGGTGCCGTCGCGATGGTGTGTTCTTCTTCGCCGAAATCCCCTTCCGCAATGGCGAGCGCCGGATCTTCACGGGACTCCGACATGGCCTGATGCTCGCGGCGGAACATCTCTTCTTTCGTTTGATCAAACGAAAGTTCGACATGACTGAGCACTTCGGTAACGGTCTCCCGGACGCGGCGCAGCATTTCCTCGAACATCTCAAACGCTTCGCGCTTGTATTCGTTTAGCGGGTCGCGCTGGGCGTAGGCACGCAGGCCGATACCCTGACGCAAATGATCGAGTTGCAGCAGATGCTCCTTCCACGAGTGATCGAGTATCTGAAGCAACAAGCTTTTTTCCGCGAGCCGCATGAGTTCAGGACCGTAATTCGCCGCCTTTTCCGCCATCTTGCGGTCCGAGGTATCGATCAGCCGCTCCAGGATCTCTTCGTCAGCAATGCCTTCTTCCTTGGCCCATTCGCCAATCGGCAGGTCGAGCCCGAGAAGTCGCAAAGCGTCCTCATGCAGCGAATCCAGATCCCATTCTTCGGACATCGCGTTTGCAGGTACGCACCGCGCGACTGTATCCTCAATCGTCTCGTGGCGCATGTCGACGATGGTGTCGGCGACTTTTTCGGCTCGCATGAGTTCCTTGCGCTGCTCGTAGATGACCTTTCGCTGGTCGTTCATTACGTCGTCGAAGCGGAGCAGTTGCTTGCGAATATCGAAGTTGCGCGCCTCGACTTTCTGCTGCGCTTTCTCCAACGCCTTGTTGATCCACGAGTGGACGATCGCCTCGCCTTCTTCGAGGCCCAGTTTCTGCAGCATGCCGTCCATGCGCTCGGACCCGAAGATACGCATCAGGTCGTCTTCGAGGCTCAGAAAGAATTTAGAAGCGCCAGCGTCGCCTTGCCGGCCTGAACGGCCGCGAAGCTGATTGTCGATCCGGCGTGATTCGTGGCGCTCCGTGCCGAGGACATAAAGGCCGCCCGCTTGCTTGACCACCTGCTGTTTGGTCTCGATATCGGCGGTGATATCTGCGATTTTTGCCTCGCGCGCCGCCTCGTTCTCGATCTCTTCAAGTTCCCGCCAGAGACGCATCTCCAGGTTACCGCCGAGCTGGATGTCGGTTCCACGGCCTGCCATGTTTGTCGCAATGGTAATGGCGCCCGGAACCCCGGCATCCGCGATGATATGAGCCTCGCGTTCGTGATGCCGGGCATTCAGGACTTCGTGCTCCATTTTCTTTTTCTTAAGTAGCGCTGACAGTTCTTCCGACTTCTCGATGCTAACCGTGCCGACGAGGACGGGTTGTCCGCGCTCGTGGCATTCCGCGATCTGATCTGTAATCGCGTCGTACTTCTCCTGGGTGGTCCGGTAGATTTCATCGTCTTGGTCGTCTCGTACCATCGGCCGGTTCGTCGGTATCTCGACCACTTCAAGTCCGTAGATCTCGCCGAATTCCGCGGTTTCCGTCATTGCTGTGCCGGTCATGCCGGCGAGTTTCGGGTAGAGACGGAAATAATTCTGGAATGTAATCGACGCAAGCGTCTGATTCTCGGTTTGAACCGCCACTTTCTCTTTCGCCTCGAGCGCCTGATGCAATCCGTCGGAATAGCGGCGGCCTTCCATCATACGACCGGTGAACTCGTCGATAATGATCACTTTCCCGTCTTTCACGATGTAATCGGTATCGCGACCAAACAGAGTATGCGCGCGGAGCGCCTGATTGACGTGATGGACCAGCGAGATGTTCTGCACGTCGTAGAGGGATCCCTGCTGCAACGCGCCGGACTCATTTAACAAGTCCTCGATATGTTGCGAACCCTGCTCTGTCATCGTGACGGTGCGTTGCTTCTCGTCCTTCTCGTAATCTTCGAGGACGAGCTTGGGTATCAGCTTGTCGATCTCAGCATACATGTCGGTCGACTCTTCGGTCGGTCCCGAGATGATTAGCGGTGTTCGTGCCTCGTCGATCAGGATAGAATCGACTTCGTCGACGATGGCGAAATTGAATTCGCGTTGGACCATTTCCTCCAGCGAGAATTTCATATTGTCGCGGAGATAGTCGAAACCGAATTCGTTGTTCGTGCCGTAGGTAATGTCGCAAGCATACTGGGCGCGACGTTCGTCGTCCTCTAAACCGTGCATTATGCAGCCTACGGTGAGGCCCAGAAACTCGTATATCTGACCCATCCATCGCGCGTCGCGTTGGGCCAGGAAATCGTTGACTGTGACAACATGAACACCCTTGCCTTCGATAGAGTTCAAGTAGACCGGCAAGGTCGCAACCAAGGTCTTGCCTTCGCCCGTGCGCATCTCCGAGATTTTTCCCTGATGCTGCACCATCCCGCCAAGCAGCTGAACATCGAAATGCCGCTGGCCAAGCGTCCGCCTTGTGGCTTCGCGGACTGTTGCGAAAGCTTCGACGAGGATATCGTCTAGGCTTTCTCCACCTGCGACCCGGTCCCTGAACGCATCGGTGCGGGCGCGCAATGCCTCGTCTGAAAACGGCTCAAGCTCGTGCTCAATGGCGTTGATCGCGTCGACCTTGCCTTGCAAACTGGCCAGTATGCGGTCGTTCGACGAACCGAACACACGTTTCAACATTCCGCCGATCATCACGACCTCTAAAGATTAGGTGTCGAGCACGCCGCCGGGCCCGGTGACGCACTTGCGACATATGAGAATCTAACAGCCGCCTGTCAACAAATAGCACATGCGGTGCCGCTACATGCCTATGCGTATCGTCCAGATGAATCGCTGTAAAGGCTGTTTCGCGCCTTGTGATACCGCAACCCTTGTCCCCAGCGGTTACTTATGCATTATGCCGAACGCTAAGCCGACTAGCCGAAAACTTTGTAAGACCAGCATCCAGTCGATGCGTAAGAGGGAAATGAAATGCTTTTCCGCGCCCTACCTGCCGTGATCGTCGCGAGCGCCGTGTTCATCCTTGATATCGGTCAATTGACGGCGCAGTCGGTGCGCGATCGTCTGGCTAAGGACGTAGTTGTGGCAACGGTCAACGGTGAGCAGATCCTCAGCGGACATCTTCTGCAGGCTTTCCAAAATCTTGCGCGTAAACATCGACAACGCGGATTGCGCGCGGTTTATGGCGAGCTGCTTGAACAATTGATCGAGAATCGTTTGCTGACCTATCACGGTCGAGAGAACAATCTGTCCGGCGATGCCGAAGTGAAGGCCTTGGTCAAAGAGGCCGAAGACCAGATCGTTGCGCGCGTGTATCTCAACCGATTGATTTCGCAATCAATCACAGATAGAAAATTGAAGGCGCGGTACGAAGAACTGGTGAAGAACACGCCTTCGCACGAGGAAGTTCGGGCCCGGCATATTCTTGTATCGACCGAGCAAGAAGCTAGTGAAGTATTGAAGCTTCTGGCCGGGGGTCAGCCATTCGAGGAAGTGGCAAAGACGCATTCCAAAGACCCTGCAGCG
>CAXGSZ010000241.1:0-4908 GCA_964012455.1 uncultured Alphaproteobacteria bacterium | reverse complement strand
AACTGTGACGGGTCTCCAACCGATATTACCAAGGGGATTGCCTTATTGAACGCTGCGGCGATTGATACTGAGTACGCTAAGATAACCGGTAAGGAAAAAATTGACCTTCCGAGCGAGGCTTTAGACATGACGATCAACCTCAAGCCTAAGTCGGCGATTTTGAGTCTGGCGGTTGTGGTGAAGGTTAATGGAACATTGGGTAACCCCAGTTGCGGACTGGATGAGCTTTCGGTCTTGTGCAAAATCGAAGGCATGGTGCTTCGTTTCGGATTTTCATCGACCCACGTACTGGGCTTGGGCGAACTGTGTGCCGACGGGAACAATCCGTGCTTGAAGCCCGCCGCGGCAAAAGGCGGTAGCAAACAGGCACCGGCCCAGAAGGAAGCATTGGACCCGATCAACAAGGGAGTCGACGGGGCGGGCAACCTTCTGAAAGGGCTGTTCGGACGGTGACCCAGCAACAAATCAAGCGGTTCTATAAAGAGGTCGACATTGAGCGCACGGCGGAAGGAATAGAGGTGCGCTTGGACGGACGATCTGTGCGCACGCCGATGAGGGCGAACCTGCGCCTGCCGACGGTTCGCCTGGCGCGGGCGGTAGCGGCGGAATGGGCGGACCAGATGGAGACAGTCGATCTTTCATCGATGCCGATGACCGGATTCGCGAATACCGCGCTCGATAGGGTTGCGCCGCGTCGCGACGAGGTGATTGATGAGCTCACGGGGTATGCAGAGACGGACTTGCTGTGTTATCGCGCTGACGAGCCCGCTGAACTGGTCGAACGTCAGGAGTCCACCTGGCAGCCACAACTGGATTGGCTTGAGGATACGCACGGTGCGCGGCTTGTGGCGACCAGTGGGATAGTTCATGTCGCGCAAAACGAAGCGGCATTGGCGATCATCCGCGGTGTGGTTAGTGCGCGGGACGAATTTTCACTGACCGGCGTCCATGTACTAACCACGGGAACGGGCTCGGTCGTCCTGGGCCTTGCGGTGGCGGATGGGGCACTCGATGCGGCCGGTGCGGCCGCGGCCGGACATCTCGACGAACTTTTTCAAAGTGAGTTATGGGGTGAGGACGCAGAGGCCACTGCGCGTCGGGAGCGAATCGAGAAAGAACTCGCGTCGGCGGAGACGTTTCTCGGTTTGCTTCTTGCTGAATCCTGAAGGTTCGTTTCGGGTGATTGTTGCACCGGTCCCGCGACGGTAAACTCGCGCTGAAATCCGGCCAGAGGAGAAGCCAGAATATGCAGGATATCATCCGGCAATTGGAAGAGAAGCGCGCGCAGGCAAGGCTTGGTGGTGGTCAGCGGCGCATCGATTCTCAACACGCCAAGGGAAAGCTCACGGCGCGTGAACGGATCGAGGTGCTACTCGACGAAGGGTCTTTCGAAGAGTGGGACATGTTCGTGGAACATGACTGCAATGAATTCGGGATGGCGGAGCAGAAGGTGCCGGGTGATGGCGTCATTACCGGCCATGGTACGATCGACGGGAAAGAAGTCTTCGTCTTCAGCCAGGATTTCACTGTATTTGGCGGATCTCTATCGGCTGCGCATGCGCGCAAAATCGTCAAGGTGATGGAGCAGGCCATGAAGGTCGGGGCACCGGTCATTGGCCTGAACGATTCGGGCGGCGCCAGAATACAGGAAGGTGTTGCGTCCCTGGCCGGGTATGCCGATGTCTTTCAACTGAATGTTATGGCTTCCGGTGTCGTGCCCCAGATTTCACTGATTATGGGTCCCTGTGCGGGCGGCGCCGTGTATTCGCCGGCAATGACTGATTTCATATTCATGGTCAAAGATTCCTCTTACATGTTCGTAACCGGACCCGATGTGGTGAAAACGGTCACGCATGAGGAAGTGACGCACGAGGAACTTGGCGGCGCCATCACTCATACGACGACGTCGGGCGTGGCCGACCTTGCGTTTGAGGATGATGTCGACGCGTTGCTGCAACTGCGTCGCTTTATTGGATTTCTGCCCTCTTCGAACCGGGAACAGCCACCCAAGCGCGAGACCAGCGATCCGGAGGATCGTCCTGAACCGTCCTTGGATACGTTGATTCCCGCCAATCCAAACAAGCCCTACGATATGAAGGAATTGATCGAGAAGATCGTCGATGAAGGCGAGTTTTTCGAGCTCCAGCCGGCCTATGCAGGGAATATCGTCATCGGCTTTGCGCGTATCTCCGGGCGACCGGTCGGAATTGTCGCGAACCAACCGATGGTTCTCGCCGGCTGTCTCGATATTGATTCAGCGAAAAAGGGTGCGCGGTTTGTTCGATTCTGTGATTGCTTCAACATTCCGATCGTCACGTTCGTGGATGTACCGGGCTTCCTTCCTGGGACTGACCAGGAATACAACGGGATCATCAAGCATGGGGCAAAATTGCTATTCGCCTACGCTGAGGCGACGGTCCCAAAAGTGACGGTCATTACGCGGAAGGCATACGGCGGCGCCTATGACGTTATGAGTTCGAAGCATTTGAGGGGCGACGCAAACTATGCCTGGCCGACTGCGGAGATTGCGGTCATGGGGTCAAAAGGTGCTGTCGAGATTATTTTCCGCCAGGATATCGGCGAGCCCGAAAAAATCGAGCAACGAACCCAAGAGTATCAGGAACGTTTCGCCAATCCGTTCGTCGCTGGCTCACTCGGCTTTATTGACGACGTGATCATGCCGCGCAATACGCGACGGCGCATATCGCGTGCCCTGCGACTGCTCGAAAACAAGAATGTAGAGAACCCGTGGAAGAAGCACGCCAATATTCCGCTTTAATGACGCGTTGAGATTATGGAACAAGAGGAAAATAGTAATCCTAAAATCGAACGTTCGCGCAAGCGTCTGCGGTGGTTCGGCATTCATCTTCTTGTCTATTTCGCCGCAATGGCTGTTTTGGTTGGCATCAATTTTTCGCTCGTTGCCGCCGAGCCATGGTTCGTTCTGCCCCTCGTGGCTTGGGGAGCACCGCTCGCGATCCACGCAGCGTATGCGATGGGCTTGCTCGACACATTGCTTGGTCTGAAATAGATCATCGTATTGAGGACCTGTTTAACGCCGCATGAGGATAGATACGCGATGACCGCCATCGACATCGATCTATACAGTGATACGCAGTCGAAACCGACACCCGATATGCGCAAGGCGATGGCCGAGGCAGAAGTCGGCGATGAACAGCAAGGAACAGATCCGACCGTCACCCGGCTTTGTGAAATGACGACTGAGTTGCTTGGCAAGAAAGCGGCGGTATTCCTTCCATCAGGGACGATGTGCAATCAGATCTCCGTTGCCGTGCATTGTCGCGCAGGCGACGAGATCATCGCTGATCGAACGGCGCATATTGTCAATACGGAGGGTGGCGGGCTGGCTGTTTTTGCCGGAGCCATGTCGCGGGTCGTCGATGGTAATCGCGGGATTTATACCGGGGACCAATTGCGTGCTGCTGTCCGCCGCGCGCGGCGCCATACGCCGAAGCCACGGATGGCGGTCGTCGAGCAGACGTCAAATAGTGCCGGCGGTACTGTTTGGCCATTAAAGGCGGTTCGGGAGGTCGCTGCCGTCGCGCGGGAGAAGGATCTCATCCTGCATATGGATGGTGCACGGTTGCTGAATGCGGTTGTTGAGACGGGCGTGTCGGCGCGCGATTTCGCGGAGCCCTTCGACACACTATGGCTCGATCTTTCTAAGGGATTAGGGTGCCCGATTGGTGCTGTGCTCGCGGGCGATGAGGATTTCATAGAACAGGCATGGCAATGGAAGCAGCGCATGGGTGGTGCCATGCGTCAGGCCGGGATTGTGGCTGCCGCGGGCGTTTACGCGCTGGAGCACAATGTTGACCGCATGGGTGAAGATCACGAAAACGCGCGGTACTTCGCAGAATTGCTCGGGAATGTTCCGGGGATTGCGGTCGAGGATGGAATCGCGACCAACATGGTGTTTTTCAGCGTGGAAGGGACGGACCTGACGGCGGAGGCGTTTCGCGATCGGTTAATCGATGCGGCAGGCATCCGGATTGGCGCGAATGACCTCTACCGGATGCGGGCGGTCACGCATCTCGATATCAAGCGCGCAGATATAGAGCGCGCGGCTGCAGCCGTGCGCGACCTTGCCCGATCACAGCTTGCTTAGTTTCCCAGAGCGTTAGTTTCGCCGTCTTCGCTAGAGGTTACCGCCAATTCAGACGAGAAATTCGGCTCCCAGCTAGCCGCCGAAGGTGTACCTTTCGCAATCGCTATCATGGCGGATGCCCTTTTCGGTGAAATTTGGCTCTTCTCACCAAAATTCGCCGCGAGCTGCTGCGAATCTTTCCGGCGAATTCGCTCTGTTATTCCACTTACACCAATGTATTTAAGCGTGTCATCAATAACTTCGTCGCTGAGCTGTTTGCCAATTTGGTTGCAGAAATACCCAAACATAACGCGGCCCGGCCTTGAATCCGGATCGTTGTAGGTATGGTTTCAGCTCGTGTTGAATCCGACACATCATTCGCGAGTTTGCGTATAACGTTGGTAGTCGATCAACGCCATCGGATTCGTGACGTCATGGGCGTCGCCCCATGTTTTCGGCTTTCCGCTGTTATATTGCCAAGTATCGATCATTCTGCGGAGGCTGTAGGTGTATTCGAGTGCAATTTGGATGTCGGCGCTGGCTATATAAAAACTTCAAGACGTTGGCCGTTTCCTATGAGCCCGGCATATTCTTCGTACTCCCATGGGTCAGCGAAAGCTACGCGTCGAGGTGTTACGCCTTTCTGTGCGTTTCCATTGACACGGAGCATTGAAGTTTTGTGATCGACTTCCGTGATCTTGTCGTACTGGCCTGAGGCACATCCGGCAAGGATAAAGGCAAGGCTCATCAGCGGCAAAGCTATGTAACTGAGCCGAAACATCTTTATTACGTCCTCCTAG
>CAXGSZ010000240.1:0-4914 GCA_964012455.1 uncultured Alphaproteobacteria bacterium | reverse complement strand
GGCGGCGATCCATCGGATAAGCAGGACCGTGCGCAAGCGAACCGGCGCCAACGGGGATTGCTGACCGCTTTCGACTTCAGACATGACACTAGGCCAACATACCGGCCAAAATCGCGCAAGCCCCTGGCCATACCGACGTGATCGACACGCTTGCCGGATTGCCCCTGATAGCGCAAAACGTTACCATGAGCGAAGACGTAAATTCGATGAAACGAGAGACCCGCTGGTGGTGGATACGACATGCGCCGGTGACGAGTCATGCCGGTCTAATTTACGGGCAGCAGGATGTCCCGGCTGATTTCACCGAAACGAGTTCGGCGGTCGCGGCACTTGCCGGAGCACTGCCGAGAGCGCCCGTCCTGATCGCGAGTGATCTCCGCCGTGCTGCGGAAACCGCGTCGGCAATTGCCGCTGCCGGAGTCGATTGGAAAAAGAGCGAAAGCGAAGCCGCGTTCAGGGAGCAACATTTTGGTGGATGGCAGGGACTATCCACGTATGCTCTCGCGGAACTGCGCGACGGTCTGTCGCATAGCGGTTGGCTCGCACCGGCGTTTGAACGCCCGCCCGGCGGAGAGAGCTTCGCCGACGTTATAGCCCGGGTGGTGCCAGCGGTAATCCACCGTACGGCCGAGTACGTCGGTCAAGATATCGTGGCCGTCGCGCATGGTGGATCGATTCGTGCCGCGATTGCCTATGCGCTGGGAATCGACGCCGAGGCGGCGCTCGCTTTCTCTCTCGACAACCTATCTCTCACACGCCTCGATCACATCGAGACCAATAACGACGCCGGGGTATGGCGGATCGTCTGTATCAACCGTGTCTCTGGCTAAGTAAGGGTCATACCCGAATGGACTTGCCAATCTCATTTCAGAATGTCGGCGGAATTGCTGTTTTGCTGTTGATCATCGGCCCACTCGTTTGGATGCACTTTAGACGGCCACAGTCCGTCATGGTCGCACCGAAAGGAGCCGCTTGGGGCCTGGCCTATGAGTGGTCTTTGACGCCGCTGAACAATGCGAAAAACGACTTGCTGTCTCGCTTTCCGGAACTCGAACGGGTTGTCTCGGAACAATGCGCCGACGATGTGCATCTGATCCGGTTCGGGCTGTTCAATATGACCGCAGAAATCATCGAGAGCGAGCAGATCACCCATCCCGTCGAACTCATCTTCCCCGAGAGGACGACAATTTTATCCGCGCTTTACAGCGAAGCACTGAAGACCGAAAGATATAACGAGGCAGAACCTGCGGTGGACGGCCAGACGGTGACATTGCCGGTGCAACGCATGAAACCGAAGTCGACGCTGATTTTTAATTTTATCTTGCACGGCGGTGTCGGAACGATTGATGTCCGGGGGGAGACGGACGGGCACGGCACGATAATACGCGTCGGCTAACCCGATCTTTTCATATGTTTTTTTAGTCGATTCATCATAATCACCATATATAGTAAGGTATCTGTGCCTGTTATTCGAACTTTCGATGGAGGTTTCCGATGTCCCTCGTCCGCCGCTGTTGCTTTGTTCTGGCCTTCGCCGCGGCCATTATTTTGGTTTCAACACCAGGGCGCGCCTTGACAGATCAAGAGGAAATTATCCAGCTGTCACATATCTCGGTACAGAAAATTCTCCAACATAAGGATATCGGTCCGTCCGTGAGAGACCTTCTCGGGCGCGCAAAAGGCATCATGATCTTCCCGGATCTCTACAAAGGAGCCATATTTTTCGGTGCGGAAGGCGGCAGTGGGCTGTTGATGGCAAAGGGCAGAGGCGGCCGCTGGAGTTATCCGGCGTTTTATTACATGGGATCCGGCAGTTTTGGCCTTCAGCTCGGCGCGCAGACCGCGGAAGTCATGCTGATGATAATGACCGAGCGGGGCCTCAACGCCATTATCAACCAGAAGGTCAAAGTCGGCGGCGAAGTGAACGCTGCAATCGGCCCCTACGGCGTCGGCGGAGAAGCCTCAACGACGACGAATCTTGGCGCGGATATATTCACCTATTCCATCAATCAGGGTGCCTTCGTCGGCTTTAGTTTTGAAGGCGCAGTCATTTATCCACGCAAGGAATGGACGAGTGAATATTACGGCAACCCCGAAGCAGGCCCGCGCGCGGTGGTGATTGACGGGCGATTTCGGAACGGCCAGGCAGATATTCTGCGGAACAGCCTTGTTCTCGAGCGTTAGCCGCTAAGGGCAAAGTTCGCCATCGCCAGGCCAAGCGCCAAGCCCGCATTCACCACACAGCAATATCCAAACAATACGATGGCGCCGTGCGTATCGCGCTCTGAGAGCCGTGGGGTGCCGTGCCCGAACCACGGAGGCCGGCGCCCTTCGGCCGAGTTCGGCGCCCCAAGCTCAAATGACAGCGCGCCGGCAAACCCGGCAACCGACCAACAAACCAAAACGGGCTCGTGCAGATTCTTGCCGCGCCAACTTCCGAGACAGGGCCAAAACCATCGCGTGAAGCAGCAATCACGGTATCCCGAGAATGCAATACCAGAAAATGGGGCCAATCAGGTGCCGACCGAGCGATCCGGCCAGATGCTCGATGAAAGCCCGAAAAACACCATGGCTATCCAGCCGATAACCTTCCCCGCGATGCAAGGTGGCGGCGCGTTTGCGTTCTGCTTCAAGCCCATCGCGGGTCAGCGCCCGCAACGTCTGTGATGCCTCGTCATAAATCCCGCATTGATTAATCAGCAGTACCAGAAGAACGAGGTCGAGCACCTATTCCACGCAGTATCCCGACGCCCGCTGTGCCAACGCCCATCTCGCCCAGGCCGCAAACATGGACAAAAACAAGGCGACAATTGCGCCGCGCACGATCAAAGTACGCGATCCTCGTCGGCTGCGGTCTAGGCGGTTGCCAAGAAACCTCGCCAAGCGCTCCAGCACATCAATCGGATGTGGAAGTATGCGAAACAGCCAGGATATCCGACCCACCACCGCCTCCGCGAAGAGTGCAATACAGACGATGTTGTAGCGGTCGGACGCGCAGGGGGCCAAGTCTAGATTGCCGTTCATTGCTGCAGCATGACGTCTGAACCAATGTTCGGTCAATCAACTCCCCGACAGGGCCTGACAGACGACAAACGATCGAATAGCTTTACGTGATGTCTGCCTTCGATTCATACTTGATGGTCGACTGGAGCGCCGCGAACGCGCCAACTCGAGGCCATGACAGTATCTGGCTTGGCTTTACGGTGCGGCGGCCCAGCGGCCTCGCCTTGGCCAAGCTTGAGAATCCTCCGACCCGTGCAGAGGCAACGGCGCGCATCATAGATTTGGCCGGACGAGAGCTCGCGCGTGGCCGTCGTCTCCTCATCGGCTTCGACTTCCCGTTCGGATATCCTGCCGGAACTGCTGCCCGCTTGGGGTTGCGTGGTCTCGCGTGGCGGAATATGTGGCAAATGCTCGAAGATCGGATCGCCGACGGTAAGGACAATCGAAATAACCGCTTCGATGTCGCTGAGTCGTTGAACAAGGATATGACTGGCGAAGCATTTCCGTTCTGGGGATTGGCGCGTGAAGAACAACGCGCTCATTTGGTGCGCCGGAACCGGCGCCCGCACGGCCCGGGCGATCTCGCCGAACGCCGCGAATGCGACGTACGTATTCCATCGACACAGCCCGTCTGGAAGCTCGCAGGCGCCGGGTCTGTTGGCGGACAGATGCTGACCGGTATCCCCCGGGTTTGGCAAATCCGAAGGGCGCCGGAACTCGCGTTTGACTGTCATATCTGGCCTTTTGAAACCGGCCTGCGATACGATCCGAAGCCTGCAATTATCATCGCCGAGGTCTATCCGTCGCTGGTCACACCCAGCAATCTCAAGGGTCGCCCGAAGGATGCGGGACAAGTTGCTGCAATCGGCCACGCCTATGGTAAGCTGGACGATTCAGGCGCCCTCGCAACGCTCTTCGAAGGAGACCTCGCATTACCGTCCGAAACGCGGCGCAGCATCGAAACCGAAGAAGCCTGGATCCTAGGTGTTGCCGAGAGAAACCTTCTCGAGACAGGTTAGTCCGTAGCGCCCATCAACTCTAACAAGCGAATGACGCTTTGATCCCGGCTCTGGCGCGCCCAGCCGAGCGGCCCGCGCCCGGTATAGTCCCGCAAAGAAAAATCGGGTTGGTGCGCGACAAGAATTTCCAGAATCAATAACCGCGCCTCCTTCGCCGCAATCATTAACGGTGTCATCCCAAGTCGATTTGGCACATTTGGGCTCGCACCCGCCGCAAGCAGAAATTCCGCGATCTTAATTTGATCGTGAATCGCCGCGAGGCCGAGAGCCGTGTTCCCTTGATTGTCCTTGGTGTCGAAGAGCTCCGTGGCGGCGACGATATCTTCCGCCATCTCAACGTCGCCGGCCTGCACTGCGATCATCAGAGGCGTCTGCCCGTTGCGGTCACGGACTTCCGGCGAATCACCGCGCGCGAGATAGTCTCGGACCGACAACAATTCGCCATTGCGCGCGGCGACAATAAACGGATGCTCAAAGATCATTCGTGACCGCTGCGCAGCCGCATTGGTTCCCGTAAACTGCGCAGTGCAGATGATCGTGGCTGCGACGATCCAAACGGCGGTTAAAGTACCGGCAAACTTCCACACGATGTCGCCCCTCCCCCAAGGATCGTTCATCGAGAAACCTCCAGCTTCCACAACTAATTCTGAGCGGATTAAGACACGCTTTGTCAAGCGGAGGAAACGATTTAAGACTTTCGGTGGTCGAGTTACCTCGTGGGCGTTAGGTTCAGGAATGGCTTGGTTCACTCTGCACGTGATTGCCTTGATCTGCGTCGCCAGCGCATTTGGCAGGATGATATTCTTCACGATGGCGTTCGCACCGACCGTCTTCCGGAAACTTGAGCGCCTGCAGGCGGCTCGACTCATGCGCAAAGTCCTTCCAAATCTGG
>CAXGSZ010000239.1:0-4915 GCA_964012455.1 uncultured Alphaproteobacteria bacterium | reverse complement strand
CCCGATTGGATCCAACGGGGCGTCGCAAGCCATCATTAACGGCCGGGTTCTGGCGCTGCATTTGGCGACATTAGACGATCCTGAAGGGGCATTGTGGGCTTATGAAGATGATTGCCGTCCGCCGACTAGTCGGATCGGTCTCGCCAATCGTGGAAACGGTCCGGATCAGGCAATGCAGCTCGCCGAAGAACGTGCGCCGGACGTGTTCGAAGGCCTTGATGAGGTTTTGGCACCCGAAGAGCTGGCGGCCATCGCCGAACAGTACGAGATGGTCGCGGGTTTCGATAAGAACGAATTGAGCGGGCGGGCGTCGCTTGATCCGCCCGTCTAGTCTTCAGGGTCCAAGTAGAACCGTGATACGGAATCCGCGATGCTGGTTGGATGGCTGACAGGAGCTATATGTGGCCAACATCGGCAACATCTTGTGCCGGGCGTTTGGGAGCGCTGCTGCGATCCCCATTAGGTCGCGCGCCGCGAGATCGTCGCAGGAGACTCCGCACTGTTCGGATCGCCGAAGCTGAGATGCTCGACCGATCCTGCTTTGACCGCGGTGTATTGGCTTTTTTGGAGTGCTCTTCGTTCTCGCCGCTTCAGTGGTGTTTCGTCGGGTGTAAGATATATCGGATAGCAGGATATTAACCGATTGTCGGCGTGACCGATACAAGCTGACAGGATCTCTCGCGAAGGAGGGTGTAATGCGCAAGACGACGAGACTGAGAGAAATGCTAAATGGCGGTAAGACCCAGCTGATTCCCGGGGTCTATGACGGGTTGTCGGCGCGAATTGCGCAGGCGGCCGGCGCGGATTTGCTCTACGCGACCGGCGGCGGCATTGCCCGCAGCACTGGGATTCCCGATATGGGGTTGATCAATCCGGTGCAAATCACCGAGAGGCTGGAGCAGATTGTCGACGCCGTCGATCGTCCGGTCATCGCTGATTTCGATACGGGATACGGGAACGCCCTAAATGCGCTGCATACTCTAAAGGGCTTTGAGCGCGCGGGCGTGGCCGGGTTCCATATAGAGGACCAAGTCTTTCCGAAGCGTTGCGGTCACCTTGAGGGCAAGACCGTTGTGTCCGCGGAAGAGCTTGCGGTGAAGATAAAGGCAATTAAGGAGAACCAGATCGATCCGGACCTCGTCGTTATCGCACGGACCGATGCCCTTGCGGTCGAGGGATATGAGGCCGCGGTCGCCCGCATGCACACCTACATGGAGGCGGGCGCCGATGTTGCATTCATTGAAGCGCCGCAGAGCGTCGAGCAAATAGAGCAACTGTCTAAAGATCTTCCCTATCCGAAGTTGCTGAACATGTTCTGGGGCGGAAAGACGCCGGTCGTGTCCCGCGACAAGTTGGAGGCATGGGGCTTTAACCTTGTGATTGCGCCCGGCGACATGCAGCGGGCGGCGATGCAGGCGATGCGTGATGCCGCGGATGCGATCATATCCGAAGGCCATACCGAAGCTTTGAAAGACCGAATGGCGTCATTCGACGACCGTGAAGAAGCCATCAACACGGCGAAGTACATGGAACTGGACGCGCGTTACGCCGTCTAAGGCAATCTGGAGACCGGCTTATGAAGATGCCATCCGCATTTGAATCGCGGTTCACCTTGGGCGGTGAAGACGTGCTTTATTATAGCCTGTCAAAGGCCGAGGCGGCCGGTTTAGGGGGTTTTGCGCGCCTTCCGAAATCGCTGAAGGTGCTGGGAGAGAACCTGCTGCGTAACAGTGACAAGGACGCTGTCGACGAGGCGGATATCCGCGCGCTGGGAACTTGGAGCGCCGATCCCGGAATGGTCCGGGAAGTCGCCTATCATCCTGTACGCATTCTCATGCCGGACATGTCGGGGATACCGCTACTCGTCGACCTTTCCGCCATGCGGGACGCCGTAAACCAATTCGGTGGAGACCCGGAGAGCATCAATCCCCGGTTGCCCATCGATTTTGTGATCGATCACTCAGTCAATGTCGACTTTAGCGGCAGACCCGATGCCCTCGAGCGGAATATGGCATTGGAATACGAGCGCAATGCGGAGCGCTATCGGTTCGTCAAATGGGCGCAGAATACCTACCGGAACATTCGTGTTATCCCGCCGGGCATGGGTATTCTTCACCAGGTCAATCTCGAGCATCTCGGCCGCGTCGTCTGGTCCGATAACGTCGACGGCCAACGGCGCGCCTACCCCGATAGCATGCTTGGGATGGACAGCCATACACCAATGATAAACGCGCTTAGTATATTTGGTTGGGGTGTTGGTGGCCTGGAGGCGGGTGCCGCAATGTTGGGACAGGCGGTCTCCATGCTGATCCCGAATGTTGTGGGGGTACGCTTGTCAGGTGCGTTGCCGGAAGGTGCCACGACGACTGACGCGGTACTCATGGTAACCGAGCAGTTACGCGCGCACGGGGTTGTTGGCAAGTTCGTCGAGTATTTCGGCGCCGGTCTCGACCATTTGGCGCTGACGGATCGCGCCACGCTCTCCAATATGTCACCGGAATACGGTGCGACAATGGGGTTCTTTCCCATCGACGACCGGACACTCGAGTTCCTGGAGACGACTGGGAGAGAGGCCGGGCAGGTAGCCTTGGTCGAGGCCTATGCCAAAGAGCAGGGACTATGGCGTGACGTGGAGGACCCTGTTTTTACCGAGGTGGTTGATATTGATCTCGGCGCGGTCGAGCCTTGCATGGCGGGCCCGTTCCGCCCGAACCAGCGTACGCCGCTGGCACAGGTCCCGAAGAGCTATACCGATGCCATGTCGACGCTCGAACGGAAACAGGGTGAGGCCGAGGTTTCGGGCGCGGATTACGTGCTCAAGGATGGAGCCGTCGTCTTGGCCGCGATCACGAGCTGCACAAATACCTCTAATCCGGCCGTGATGGTCGGTGCCGGCTTACTGGCACGAAACGCAGTTGAGAAAGGACTTTGCGCCAAGCCATGGGTCAAAACGTCGCTCTCCCCCGGCTCGGCGGTCGTCGCGGATTACTTGGCGAAGGCAGGGCTCCAGAAACATCTCGACACGCTTGGATTTCATGTGACGGGGTTCGGCTGTATGAGCTGCGGTGGATTGTCGGGCCCGCTGCCGGAACCGGTCGCCGAGGCCATTCGTGACAGGGATCTTGCCGTTGGTTCGGTATTGTCGGGCAATCGTAATTTCGAAGGCCGCGTTCATGCGCTGTGCCGCGTGAATTACCTGGCATCGCCAATGCTCGTGGTCGCCTATGCGCTGGCAGGGCACCTTGAATGCGATTTGATGACCGACTCACTTGGTGAGGACGCCGATGGAAAACCGGTATCTCTCGCGGATATCTGGCCGACACCGGCGGAGATCGACGCGGCGATACGGGAAGCAATTTCACCGGCGCTTTACACCGAACGTTATGAGGCGGCCGAGAATGGCGACGATAATTGGCAGGCATTAGAGGTTCGTGACGGTGCTTTATTCGATTGGGATAGGAAAAGCACCTATATCCGGCGTCCACCGCTGTTTTCGGGTTTTGGCCCAAAGCCGTCGCCGGTCGGCGATATTGTTGGCGCCCGGCCGCTTGTTCAGGTCGGCGATATGACGACGACGGACCACATATCACCAGTTGGTGCCATTCCGACCGATGTTCCCGCCGGAGAGTATTTGCAAAGCCTCGGTGTCGAGCCGCCTGATTTCAATATTTACGGGACCCGCCGTACGAATCATGAGGTGAAGATTCGCGGAACCTTTGCGAATATCCGGCTCAAGAACGAGATGGCGCCCGGTACGGAAGGCGGGCTCACCAAGCACCATCCGTCCGGCGAGATGATGACGGTCTATGATGCCGCGATGCGATACGCCGCGGAAGAAACGCCCTTGGTGGTTATTGGCGGCGACGCTTATGGAACCGGGTCCTCACGTGACTGGGCGGCCAAGGGCACATATCTGCTCGGTATACGTGCCGTCATTGCCGAGGGTCTCGAACGCATCCATCGCTCGAACTTGATTGGTATGGGGGTGCTGCCGTTACAATTCCCCGAGGGGGTCAATCGAAAGACCCTCCAGCTCGACGGATCAGAGGTTTTTGATCTATCGGGTCTTTCAGGCGGTGTGGCAGCGCGGATGACAGTCCCATGCCGGATCACGCGGCAAGATGGCTCCGCCACCGAAGTGAAACTGTTCTGCCGCCTCGATACGGATGTCGAGGTCGCGTACTACCAGAATGGCGGAATGCTGCATTATTGTTTGCGGGAGGTCCTCGAAGCCGCTTAATTGGCCGCGCTATGGAGCCCACCATTGAGATTCCGGACGATTTGAGGTTCGTCCCATGGAGTGATGAGCGCAGACGCACTCACCTCGAGGAGACGCTCGCCCAGGCACCCGACCCGGATGGGATCTGGGTGTTTGGCTATGGATCCCTGATCTGGGATCCCCGATTCGAACCCCTTGAGACCCGCATCGCCAAGCTTGACGCTCATCGACGCTCGTTTTGTTTCTGGACGACGATTGGTCGCGGCACGCCGGAGCAGCCGGGCCTCGGTTTGGCTGTGGTGCCGGGGGAGGGCTCCGTCGATGGCTTGGCCTATCGGCTCGACCCGAACGGTTTGGACGATGTTCTCGAAGCATTATGGCTGCGTGAAATGCGGGCTGGTGTCTATCACGCGGAATGGAAACGAATGCGTACATCCGAGGGAGACGTACATGGCATTGTGTATGTCGCGAACGAGGGCCATCCGAATTTCGCAGGTGATCTTCCGCTTGAAGAACAGGCGCGGATCATGTCTAAAGCCAAGGGCTCGCGGGGCTGGAGTTATGAATACTTAGGAAATCTCGTGCAGGAATTCGAACGCCTCGGTATCGATGACTCGTATCACGCCGCGCTGTATGACCGGATTATGGAGATTGTAGGTGTACGTGTCTGATTTTGATGCGTACAGCCGTACGTTA